>CAJAFJ010000329.1 GCA_903938955.1 uncultured beta proteobacterium
AGGAGAAAAATGATGCTGTCCTACGAATCCATTCAAGCCTTCTTGTTCCAGGAAGCACGCGCTCTGGACGATCGCCGCTGGGCCGACTGGCTGGCGTTCTACGCGCCGGACGTCGAGTTCTACATGCCGGCTTGGGACGATGACGGTGGGCTCACCACCGATCCGCAGAAAGAAGTTTCGCTGATCTATTACCCCAGCCGCGCCGGCCTGGAGGATCGCATCTTCCGCATCGAGACCGAGCGCGCCGCCTCGGCAATTCCTGACACCCGAACCGGTCACGCCTTAAGCAACATCGAAGTGCTCAAGCAGGACGAGAACAGCCTTGAAGTGCGCTTCAACTGGTCCACGCAAGCCTATCGCTACAGCATCGTGGACGTGTATTTTGGCTACTCCATCTACACCATCGACACCTCGGGTGAGAAGCCCGTTATCAAGCGCAAGTATGTGGTGCTGAAGAACGACCGGATTCACCACTGGCTCGACGTTTACCACATTTGATATCTGCTACTTTTCATAGGAAAAAGCTCTCATGTCTTACAACATTGCGCTGCAGTTTGAAGATGGCGTCTCGCGCATCATTTCCTGCGCGGCTGACGAACTGGTATGCGATGCCGCTTACCGGGCCAAGATCAACATCCCGCTCGATTGCCGGGATGGCGCCTGCGGCACCTGCAAGTGCCATTGCGAAAGTGGCAGCTTCACTATGGGTGTGTACATTGAGGACGCCTTGACCGATGAAGAGGCGGCTAAAGGCTATGTGCTCACGTGCCAGATGAAGCCGACCTCCGACTGTGTGGTTCGGGTACCGGCCTCCTCAGCAGCCTGCAAGACCGAAGTGGGTTCGCACGGCGGTCACTTGTTGGCGATCAACCGCGACTCGGCGACCACGGTGTCGTTCACGGTGACCTCCGAGCGGCCGGTGACGTTTTTGCCTGGGCAGTACGTCAATCTGCTGGTGCCCGGCAGCAAGGACACGCGCTCGTACTCCTTCAGTTCGGCACCGAACCAGAGCGAGTTGTCGTTTCTGATTCGTGATGTGCCAGACGGCATGATGAGCACCTACATGCGCCACAAGGCCCAGAGCGGTGACTTCATGATGTTCACCGGGCCTTATGGCAGCTTTTACCTGCGCCCGGTGCAACGGCCGGTTCTGATGCTTGCCGGTGGTACCGGTCTGGCGCCGTTCCTGTCGATGTTGTTGTGGCTCAAGGAGCACCCAACGACCCAGCCGATTCGTCTGGCCTATGGCGTCAATATCAATGACGATCTGGTCGAACTGGACAAGCTGAATGAACTCAAGGCCGCATTGCCCAACTTTGACTTCTTCACCACCGTGGTGGATGCTGCCAGTGGCCATCCGAAGCAGGGCTACGTGACCAGTCACTTGTCGATCAATGATCTGCATGATGGCAACGTCGACGTCTATGTGTGCGGTCCGCCGCCCATGGTCGAAGGGGTACGCCACTGGATGGCCGGCGTCGGCGTGACACCGAACAATTTCTTGTTCGAAAAATTCTCATCGACCAACGAAACGGGGGCCGCATGAGCCATTCAGAACGATTCAAAGGCAAGGTGGTCATCGTCACCGGCGCCGCGCAAGGTATTGGCCAGAGTGTGGCGCAGCGCGTGGCTGCCGAAGGTGGCCGCGTGCTGGCGGTGGACCGCTCGGACCTGGTCAACGACACGGTGGCCGAGATCACCGCAGCGGGTGGCACTGTCGCCGCCTTCCAGGCCGACCTGGAAACCTTTGCCGGGGCTCAGGCCATGGTGGCCGAGTGCCTGAAGCTGTTCAAGCGCGTCGATGTGCTGATCAACAACGTCGGTGGCACGATATGGGCCAAGCCCTTTGAGCATTACGAAGAGGCGCAGATTGAAGCCGAAGTCCGGCGCTCGCTGTTCCCGACCCTGTGGTGCTGCCGTGCCGTGCTGCCGGCCATGCTCAAGAAAAAACAGGGCGTGATCGTTAACGTGTCGTCGATCGCGACGCGCGGTGTCAATCGCGTGCCTTATGCGGCGGCCAAAGGCGGTGTCAACGCGCTGACGGCGGCGCTGGCGATGGAGCACACGCAACACGGCATCCGCATCAATGCGACCGCGCCCGGCGGCACGGAGGCACCGCCGCGCAAGATTCCGCGCAACGCCAACAAGCAGAGCCGGCAGGAAAAAGTCTGGTACCAGGCCATCGTCGATCAGACCAAAGAGTCGAGCCTGATGCACCGCTACGGCACCCTGGATGAGCAGGTCGCACCGATCCTGTTCTTTGCCTCGGATGAGTCGTCCTACATCACCGGCACGGTCCTAGCCGTGGGTGGTGGTGACCTCGGCTGATGCAGGACGCCCGACCATGTTTTTTGACACCCGCCCAAAAGTCACTGTGGAGATTGTCCAGACGGGCGAGAGCTATGCCTGTGCGACCGACGAGAACCTGCTCAAGGGCATGCTCAAACTCGGTCGCAAGGGCATTCCGGCTGGCTGCGTCAGCGGTGGCTGCGGGGTCTGCAAGGTGCATATCGTCTCGGGCCAGGTCCATCTGTGCGGGCCGGTCAGCCGGGCGCATGTCTCGGCAGAAGACGAGGCGCAAGGAATCACCCTGGCCTGCCGTGTGACACCCGTCACGGCGATCCGGCTGGAAGTGGCAGGCAGGCTGATCAAGCCTTTTTCGAAGGGGTGCGCCACGCTGGCGGACTCCGCATCAACTTAGTCATTCATACAAACAACAGGAGATAGCAATGGGCATTATGCGAATTGGCCATGTCAGCATCAAAGTGATGGACATGGCAGCGGCTGTCAAGCACTACGAAAACGTGCTTGGTTTGAAAACTACCCAGCAGGACGAGCACGGCAACGTGTACCTCAAGTGCTGGGACGAGTGGGACAAATACTCCCTGATCCTGACCCCGTCGGACCGTGCCGGCATGAATCACGTCGCCTACAAGGTCCGGCGCGAGGCCGACCTCGATGTGCTGCAAAAGAGCATCGAAGCCTACGGCATCAAGACCGAAATGCTGGCCGAGGGTGATTTGCCGGCGACCGGACGCATGCTCAAGTTCAACCTGCCCAGCACGCACGAAATGCGGCTGTTCGCCACCAAGGAATGCGTCGGCACCGATGTCGGCAGCGTCAACCCCGATCCGTGGCCCGATGACCTCAAAGGCGCGGGCGCGCACTGGCTGGACCACCTGCTGTTGATGTGCGAACTCAACCCACCGGCGGGCATCAA
Source organism: uncultured beta proteobacterium (assembly GCA_903938955.1). Next base: position 3,221 of record CAJAFJ010000329.1, read on the forward strand.
CCGGGTGGCCGAGAACACCAAATTCATGTCTGAAGTGCTGGACTTCGGCCTGTCCGAGCAAGTCTTGGTCGGCCCGGATGGCGACATGCAAGCCGCCACCTGGATGTTTCGTACCACCACGCCGCATGACATCGCCTTTGTCGGCGGTGCGACCAACGGCCTGCACCACATTTCGTTCTATCTCGAATCGTGGGAAGACGTGCTCAAGTCAGCCGACATCATGGCCAAGAACAAGACCAAGATCGACGTCGCCCCGACCCGCCACGGCATCACGCGCGGCACCACCATCTACTTCTTTGACCCGAGTGGCAACCGCAACGAGACCTTTGCCGGCCTCGGCTACTTGGCCCAGCCCGACCGCCCCGTGACGACCTGGACCGAAGACAAGCTGGGCTCGGGCATCTTCTATCACACCGGTGAACTTGTGTCGTCCTTCACAGACGTGTACACCTGATCCGCGGCCACCTTCACACCGAATGACACGAACCTATGGACAACTTTCCTAGTTCTTCCAGTACCCGCAGCGTGGGTCAGCGCTTGATCGACGTGCTGGCCGCCAGCGATGCGGTGCGGGCCAGTGTGGCCTACGCGCAAGCGCTGGGCGTGGCCGTCAACGTGGCGGTGGTCGATGTCAGTGGCGTGCAGGTGGCGTTCTTGCGCATGCCGGGTGCGCCGCTGCACTCCATCGACATTGCCATCGACAAGGCCTACACGGCAGCCAGCTTCGGCCTGGCCACCTCGCAGTGGCACGGCGCCCTGCAGGCGCATTCCGACGCTGTGCGTGAAGGCATCGTGCTGCGCGCGCGCTTTGTGGCCTTCGGTGGCGGACTGCCGATCCTGGAGAACGGTTTGCGCATCGGCGGCATCGGGGTCTCGGGCGGCTCCGAGCAGCAAGACGAGGCCATCGCCCTGGCCGGACTCAAGGCCATCGGCCTGGCTGAACCTCAACTTTGATCACTTTGATAACACCATGAAACAGATTCTGAACTTCATCAACGGCCAGTATGTTGGCAACGTCAGCGGCAAGACCTACGAGAAACGCAACCCGGTCGACAACAGCCTGATCGGCATGGTCCATGAAGCTGGCCAGCCCGAAGTGGATGCGGCCGTGGCCGCCGCCCGTGCGGCACTGGACGGCCCCTGGGGCAAGCTCTCGGTGGTGGACCGCTGCGCCATGCTCGATGGCGTGGTGGCTGAGATCAACAACCGCTTTGATGACTTTCTGCAAGCCGAAATTGCCGACACCGGCAAACCGGCGCATCTGGCTTCGCACATCGACATCCCGCGCGGTGCCGCCAACTTCAAGATCTTCACCGACACCATCAAGAACGTCTCGACCGAATCGTTCGAGATGCGCACCCCCGACGGCAAAATGGCCCGCAGCTACGGCGTGCGCACGCCGCGTGGCGTCATCGCCATCATCTGCCCGTGGAACCTGCCCCTGCTGCTGATGACCTGGAAATGCGGCCCGGCCATGGCCTGCGGCAATACCGTGGTGATCAAGCCCTCGGAAGCCACCCCCAGCACCGCCACCTTGCTCGGCGAAGTCATGAACAAGGTCGGCGTGCCGCCGGGCGTCTACAACGTGGTCAACGGCTTTGGCGTCAACTCGGCCGGCTCCTTCCTGACCGCCCACCAGGGCGTCAACGGCATCACCTTCACCGGGGAGACCAAGACTGGCACCGCCATCATGAAAGCCGGTGCCGACGGCATCCGCCCGGTCTCATTGGAACTCGGTGGCAAGAACGCCGCCGTGGTGTTTGCCGACTGCGATTTTGAGAACGCCGTCAACACCGTCACCCGCTCGGTCTTTGAGAACGCCGGGCAGGTCTGCCTGGGCACCGAGCGTGTTTATGTCGAACGTCCGATCTTTGACAAGTTTGTCGCGGCGCTGAAGGTCAAGGCTGAAACCATGAAGCCCGGCCGCCCGTTTGACCACGACACCAAAATCGGCCCGCTGGTCAGCAAAATACACCAGCAAAAGGTGCTGTCCTACTACTCCAAAGCCAAGGAAGAGGGCGCAACAGTAGTCTTCGGCGGCGGCGTGCCCGACATGCCGGATGACCTGAAAGACGGTTGCTGGGTGCAACCCACCATCTGGACCGGCCTGCCGGAAACTGCCTCGGTGGTGCGCGAAGAAATCTTTGGCCCCTGCTGCCACATCCAGCCCTTCGACACCGAAGAAGAAGCCGTGCGCATGGCCAATGACACCAAGTACGGCCTGGCCACGTCCATCTACACGCAAGACATCAGCCGCGCCAGCCGTCTGGCGACCCAAATCGAAGTCGGGCTGTGCTGGATCAATAGCTGGTTCTTGCGCGATTTGCGCACCCCGTTTGGTGGCTCCAAACAGTCCGGTATCGGCCGTGAAGGCGGTGTGCACTCGTTGGAGTTCTACACCGAACTGCGCAACGTGATGATCAAGTACTGAGCGCCCCCATGAGTCAAAACCCCGAAATCAGCCAG
>CAJAFJ010000330.1 GCA_903938955.1 uncultured beta proteobacterium
AAATAAGGCACCATCGGGTGCGCCGCATCTCCCAGCAACGCAACCCGGCCTTGCGCCTGCTCATGGGCGCTTTGCATGGGCGGGCGAATGTTCAAGCCCCACAAACGCCAGTGCTCAATGGCCGCCATCAAATCCTGCAAGTGCGGATAGGTCTGTGCCATATGGACGCGCAAATCCGCCGCATTGGCGCTGTGATCCCAGTTCTGCGGATCGCCCAACGTGCGGCCATGCACGATGGCCACCACATTCATCCATAGTCCCCGGCGCACGGGGTACTGCACCACATGCAATTTGGGACCGAGCCAGGCCGTGATCTGCTGCGAGCGCAGGTGTTCAGGCAAGCTGTGTTGCGGCAGCATGGCACGGTAGGCGAGATGACCGGTGGCGATGGGGGCCACATCGCCTAGCAACTGGCGGCGCACCACGCTCCACAAGCCATCGGCCCCGACCAATAAATCGCCTTCGGCCTCCTGCTCATGAGCGGTCTGCAGCGACACGCCTTCGGCATGCTGCTCAAACGCGGTCACCCTGCTGTCCAGATGCAAGAGCGTCGGCGTTTGCTGCTCAACCGCGCGCAACAGCAAGCCCTGCAGATCGGCCCGGTGAATTGTGGCGTAAGGAGCACCGTAGCGTGCCACGGCCTCCAGACCGAGCCGCATCACACCCAACTGGGTGCCCGACAGGGCGCTGCGCACCTGCAAGCGGTCAGGAAACGAGGCGACGCCCGCCAACGCATCTTTCAGGCCCCAGGCGTGGAGAATTTTCACCACATTAGGGCCCAACTGCACCCCCGCACCGACCTCGGTGAACGCGCTAGCGCGCTCAAACAACTCAACCCGTGCCCCCTCGCGTGAACAGGCCAGCGCCGCTGCCAAACCACCAATGCCACCACCAATAATGAGTGTTTTTTTAACCATAGGGGCTTATTTTGTCTGATGCCGGGCGCCTACTTTCAAGTGATCGGCCAGTTGGCAGGCACGCCGATAAGCCTTCAAGGTTTTCTGCGCCAGGCCCAGCACCGTGTCAGGGGCATAGCCGCCTGCGGGCAGGGTCGTCCGGGCGGCCTCCACGCCAGACTCAAAGCCGGTGAGCAAGCCCATGCCGTCACTCACATGGTCGGCTGACCAGATATGAAACAGCCCCTGCGCCACCGCCGCCACCACTGGGCGCTCCAGCATCAGGTGGCGCCGGTTTCGGGCGGGGATCAACACGCCCTGCTGACCGTCGAGCCCGGCTTTTTCACAAATGCGAAAGTAGCCTTCAATTTTTTCGTTGATACCACCCACCGGCAGCACCTCGCCATGCAGATTGACCGCCCCGGTGACGGCAATCCCTTGCTTCAGCGGTAAGCCCGAAAGCGAGGACAGCAGCGCATACAACTCCGCACACGAAGCCGAATCGCCCTCCACGCCGTGGTATTCCTGCTCAAACACGATCGACGCATTCAGCGCCAGCGGCGCCATGTGGGCGAACAAGGCGGACAGATAGCTGTGCAAAATAAGCACGCCTTTATCATGGATCGGCCCCGACATTTCGACCTCGCGCTCAATGTTGAGCAAGCCCTCGTCACCGGCATAGGTGCGAGCCGTCACCCGCACCGGAAAACCAAAACGGTAGTCCCCCAAATCGATCTGCGTCAGGCCGTTGAGCTGGCCGATTTTGCTGCCGCTCAACGTCATCAACCGGTCGCCATCGGTGATGGATTCCTGCAGGCGCTGGTCCGGGTAGTTGTGGCGCACCCGGCGGTCTTGCAAGGCCTGGTCCACATCGGCCGCCTCCACCAGAGCGCCCGCATGGGTCAGGCAGACCTGCGCAGCTTCCATCAGCAAACCTTCGGTATGGGCAAAGATGGCGCTTTGGCGACACTGGTCGTCCACCTCGCGGTGCGAATCCTCCAGCAAACGCAGCACGGCGGCCTTGGAGAAATGTGGCAAACCCAGCCGTTGGCAGGCATGGGCGACAAAAACGCCCGAGGCGGCGTAGGTTTCGGGGCTGGCGGTGAAGCTCTCGGCAAAGTCCACCTTGACCCGAAAACGCCGGGCAAATTCGGGGTCAGCCTCCTGCAATTGGTAATACTGCTCGGTGGAGCCGATCAGCACGATCTTCACGTCCACCTGCACCGCCTCCGGCTCCAGCGACACTGACGCCATCGGCGACAGCAAGGGGCCGGGCTCCTCAATCTGCAGACAGCCGCTGCGCGAAAAGCGCCGCAGTTTTTCCCACACCAGTTCATCGGTCAGCAAATCGCGCACATGCAGCATTAAAAAACCGCCGTGCGCTTTGAGCAAAGTGCCGGCACGCACGCGCGTGAAGTCGGTCATCAAGATGTCTTCTTCCGCCTTGAACTCAATGCTGCCAAACAGCGAACGAAACGAGGGGTTGTTTTCGATGATCACGGGCGCCCCCGTCAAACCGTCGTTGTCCACCACCAGATTGATGCGGTAGCGGGCCAGCACATCGGCCAGGTCGTCCTGGCGCAGTTCGTCATCCACATCCGAGACGATGAACAGCGACAGGTTCTCCAGCACGTCGCTGGCCACCTGATCCAGATAAGCCCCGAGCTTGACCGCATCCTTGAACGGCTGGTTCAACCCGGCGCGAATGGCCTGCACTTCCTGATCCAGCAGCGGCTTGACGAACTGGCGCCGCAAGGCCACCAAAGCATCATTCATCACCTGGTTCAGAGGCCGGGTGATGTCGAGAAAACGCGCGATCTCGGCGCGCAACTCCTGCTCGTGCTTGTCAATTTGGCTGCGCCGGTCTTTGGGCAGGGAGCGGGCCTCGGCCTCGGTCAACGCCATGCCTTTGTCGCCCAGCAAGGTAAACACCAGATGGCCGTTTTCACGGTACAAGGTAAAACTGCGGGCCTCGGCAAAGGCGTCAAGCTCGGCAAACGCTTTGGATTCTTCGACCTTGTAGGTCTTCTCGATGTGCTCGCTTTCAGCCTTGAAATCAGGCGCTTCAAGCCG
>CAJAFJ010000331.1 GCA_903938955.1 uncultured beta proteobacterium
ATACCAAGTAGGCCAACGTTGATGGGGCCCCCAGAGTTGGCGGGTAGGTAGCACCGAGCTGTTGGGTGACCAACAGCCCAGATTAATGACAGTCACTTCGGCCCAACCGCAAGGGCGGGTCGTTGCACAGAATCCGGCTTATCGGTGGGCTTCACACTTATCTCGAACCCGGCATCCGTCAAAGGCTGCCGGGTTTTCTTTTAGCCGCGGGCCAGCATGGTCTTGCCGAGCGCAAACACCGAGTTGGGCGTGGTGTTTTTGGTCACCATCGGCTTGGGTTTCTTGAAGACGCCGCGGTTTACCGGGACGGGCGCTTCCACCCGCACGCCTTTGGCCAGTTGCTCCATCACCAGGCTGCGCAGGCTGATGGACTGCATGTAGTCCACCATTTTTGAGTTCAAGGTGTCCCACAAAGCCTGCGTCAAGTCGGCCGCCTGGGGCTCGCCCTTGCGCGGTGCCGCTTCGTCATGCGCTACGGTGCGGCCATCCACCGCGCCAATGATGTCGGCCACGGTGATGCTGTCTGCCCGGTGCCCCAGGGTGTAGCCGCCGCCCGGGCCGCGCGTGCTTTCCACCAAGCCGTCGTGGCGCAATTTGCTGAACATCTGCTCCAGATACGACAGCGAAATATTGTGCCGCACGGCAATGTCGGACAGTGGCACGGGGCCCAGCTTTTCGCGCAGTGCAACGTCAATCATGGCCGTCACGGCAAATCGGCCTTTGGTACTTAATCGCATGGTTTTACTCCTGTCAGTGTCACATGTTGTGATTTGAACTTGACTATAAAGTTCAAATCACTTCGTGTAAATTCGTATTTACAACAATTAAACTTCGGAAAAAACGAATAATAGAGTGTCTTTGTGAGGGTACGACTTGATGAATTTCAAACATCTGCATTATTTCTGGGTCACCGCCAAGGCGGGCGGCATCATGCGGGCCGGTGAACAATTGCACACCACGCCGCAAACCCTGTCCGGCCAGATCAAACTGCTGGAAGACTGGCTGGGGCGCAAGCTGTTTCGCAAAAGTGGTCGCCAGCTGGAATTGACCGAAGACGGGCGCTTGGCGCTGGGCTACGCCGAGCAGATATTCACCCTGGGGGCCGAGCTGGAGACCTCGCTGCGGCAGGCGCAGGGCGGCTCCCGGGTGCTCGAATTCCGCGTGGGGGTGGCCGACTCGGTGGCCAAGTCGGTGGTCTACCGTCTGCTGGAGCCCGCGCTGTCTTTGGCGGAACCGGTGCGGCTGATTTGCAGCGAAGGCCGGTTTCCCGATCTGCTGGCGCAGCTGGCCTTGCACCGGCTGGACCTGGTGCTGGCCGATGAGCCCATGCCCACGCGCGTCAGTGTCAAGGCTTTCAATCACCCGCTGGGCAGCACGCCCATGAGCTTTTTCTGCACCCCGTCGCTACATGCGCAACGCAAAGGCTCATTTCCGCAGTGCCTGAGCGACATGCCGATGCTGATTCCGGGGGCGTCGGCCTCCATTCGGCCGCAGCTGGAGCGCTGGTTGACGCGTCACCATATCGAGCCCCGGGTGATTGGCGAGTTTGACGACGCGGCCTTGACGAAGGCTTTTGGCCGTGAAGGCCGGGGTGTTTTCATGGCGCCTACCGTGCTGGAAGACG
>CAJAFJ010000332.1 GCA_903938955.1 uncultured beta proteobacterium
AGTCGGCGACGATCTCTGCACTTATGGACTCCCGACGATGGCAACCCGGTGAGTTGGCCTTTCAGGGCGGGACAAGTTTGCACCTTGCGCATGGCTCGGCCAGATTTAGTGAAGATCTGGACTTTATGGTGCGTGGCGGCTTGTCCCTTCACGGTTTAGCCAAAGAAGTGCAACGGCGCTTGCAGCACATCCCCGGCGTGCCATTCGATATGGCGGTAACGGTTGCGCCAAGTCGTGAAGAGCACAACCCACATGCATTCATGGTCACCCTGGGAGGCTCCCATGTTATTGGGTCTGCCAAAGTCAAAATCAAACTCTGGCAGACCAATGCTGCAGCGCTGAGCTCGCTCAAACTCCTGGTGCGGGCGATCCCCTCGCCAACGGGTCAGCAGGCCTTTGTGCCGACACTGAAGCTTGAAGAAATTTTTGCTGACAAGGTGTATACCTTGGGTGCGCGTGATCGACTAAAGGCGCGGGATGTATTTGATCTCTGGTGGCTGTGCGAACAAAAAACCATGGAAATCGACACCGACACCCTGTGTACCCGGCTGGACATTTACCCCGACGTGGGTATGAGCAGGGCGCAAACAGCGCACGGTTGGTTAGCAGCGGCGGCGGTGCGTCTGGCAGACCTGCGTGCGGCAAGCACCGCTGAGAGAGTCGCTGCCGATTTGAAACGCTGGTTGCCAAGCTCATGGAAGATGGACGAAGCCGTGGCCGCCACGATGATTGGCGTGGCCGTGCAAAAGCTGGTCGAAGGTATAGAGGCTATGGCGGCACGGTTCCCCTCAGATGATGCGCCAGAGGCCGCAGCATGAGCGAAAAAACTTACACCTCTGCCATCCAGCGACTGCAATCCCTGCCTGAAATTTTTACTGGTAGTGATTTGACCATGTTGTGCGGTTGGCGTTCAGCCATAGCGTCAACCTATCTGGCCAACTGGCGCAAAGTCGGTCTGGTGAAGTCCTTGGGGGGGCGTGCGGACGTGCACATGAATCTGGTGCGCAACCCGTACGTCAATCCAGAGGCCGCTTTGCGGCGCGTGTTCCCGCAAGCCATCAAGGTCGGCGCCGATATTTTGCGTGAAGCCGGGTGGACAACACAAATTCCAAGTTTGCCGGAGGTCGCGGTGCCTCAGCCGGGGACGCTCTACGCCGTAGACGGATTTACCTTGACTGGTCGGCCGAACAAATGGTTCGTTCAAGTTGCGCCGGGCATGAAGCGTGTGGATGACGGCCTTTGGCGCTTAACGCCAGCCTGGGCGTTGGTTGATATGGTGGCACGCGCGCTTGACCGACGGGTGCGCCATGCATGGTTGTTGGCTCCTGATGATCTTGATCTTGAGGCGGCTCGGAACGACAAGGCCCTGCTTGTTGCTCAAACCGCTTTTAGTCTGGACGAAAAATGGTTGACGGAAGCCGGATACGTGCAGCTCTGTTCTCAATTTGGAGCATGACAAGACGTGGAGAACGCTCAGCGTGCACAAGGGGTCATAAATCATGGGCTTGTGATACACCTTACAGCGGCAAATGCAATTGAATTTTGACGACACGCTCTACCGCTTTGAGATCTGACCGGGTCAATATGCCCAGCCACTGTGACCACCGCCTCACTAGGGTAGCCACCGCCGTCAGTCTGGCCGAGTTTCATGACCAGGTGAATGACGCGTTGGGGTAGTGAGTGATTAATTGGAATCTGACCCCAATTAATCACTCACACAAATGTGGCAGGTATTCAGCCACCAGGGTTTTGATGATTGCAGCCTGAAGCGCATCTTTGCCACGCTTGATCCGGGCAAAATCAAGCGGGTGCACGGTTCGCATCAGCGCCATTTCGCCAGAAGTGGCCACCACCACCTGATCAAACCGGCGCGCCGATGCAAGCCTGTCACCCATTGACACCTGCACGGCCCAAAAATCGTCTTCGGCGTTGCTCATGCGCAAAGGATGGGGATCTTGCTCGTGTGCCACGCGCCTGATGATGTCCACCTCAAAACCATCATTGTTTCTGGCCGTGTAGTGCTGATCTTCCACCACATCAAAGCTCGCATCTGCCTTGCGAAGCAAGCCGATCAGTGAACTGTCCAGCTTCTCCATGGCCGTAAAAAAGGCCAGGTGCTTGCGGGTATCAAACAGCATGTCTACATCGCGGGTTGCCATTGCCTGCTCGGCAATGCGCACGCCAGCTGCAGTCTCATACGCGTAAAGGGCATGGGTGCCCACTACTAAAAAATGCGTGTCAACGCCCGCCTTCGCCATCACATTCAAGATATTGACCACGATATTTGGCACTCTGCCCACTCGATGCGCCCGATTTAGCCGCAGCTGTGTGGCAAGCTGTGCCTTCAATGCATCCACCCGCGCCGTCACGCTTGCTTTGCGCAACATAAAACTGTCAAACAATATTTGGGTTGCCTCAGAATGGGCTCCGAGCGATTTTTGGCCACCCGTTGCCGAGCTGCGGATCAAGGTACGTGTGCCTTTGAGATCTCGCCAAAACATTGACCCGCGTACCTCTGCCGCCGCCTTTTTGGCCTGCGTCAATGCGATGAAGACTGTTTCGGCATCAATGTATTGGCGCTTTTGGCTCTCTGAGAGCTCAAGCAAGGTGTTGATTAAGGGCATGACTGAATGAATAGATCTGAAGTTCACCATAAAAATTACAAAACATGTTTTATGTTGAACCTCTATAAAAATCAGTATCTTAAGGATTTATATCGGACGCTGCAAGGGTAGGGCAGCTTGGGCGTTGGTTGACATGGTGGCACGCGCGCTTGACCGACGGGTGCGCCATGCATGGTTGTTGGCGCCTGATGATCTTGATCTTGGGGCGGCTCGCAACGACAAGGCCCTGCTTGCTGCTCAAACGGCTTTTAGTCTGGACGAAAAATGGTTGACGGACGCTGGATACGTGCAGCTCTGTTCTCAATTTGGAGCATGACAAGACGGGAAAGTGATAAGACCCCTAGTTGATGCTGCACTTGGTAGTGATTACCGGCAGGCGGTATATATAGCCGTGACCTTGGCAAATTAGGGCATGAAGTCGGCCTGCTCAAACAAATGGCGGCTGAGTAACTGGCCATATGCGTTGTCGCTTCCAAACAGGCGGCGACCATGCCGCACGATTTGACCTAACAGGGGCTCGGCTACCACTTTCAAATCAATCAGGTCAATAGGGCGACCTGTTCGCTCGGCCAAGGCGGCGATGATGTCCATTTTTTCAGTGGCTGTCAGTGCCTGATTGGCGGCTACCGCAATGTCCAAGTCACTGTCTGCGCGCTGTCGCCCCTGGGCCACTGAGCCAAACACCAGCGCCAGCACCAGCGCTGGAAAGCGCGTCAACACATCCAGCAGTTCGGCGTTCATGCCAGGCGATAGGGGTAGCGGTGTGAATTTAAGTCTATTACTGTACGGGCCCAAAGCTTACCCCCCATTGCACTCAATGTTGCGTGGTAGCTTGCCGCAAAGGAATAGGAAGGTTTTCGACGTTCAAGCTGGCAAACCGACGATTGATGCGTTCGACAATGTAATTGGAATCTGACCCCAATTAATTGCCGAGCCGTACATTGAAGTGTTGACGGACCTATGGTGTGTGCATAAAATGCACACATGTTAAGTCAAAAAATCTTCAATTGGAATCCTGATAAAAATCAATTGTTGATACGGGACCGGGGTATTTCATTCGAACGAATAGTGTTTGAAATCAGCAGCGGAAACGAGCTGGCCGTGCTCGAACATCCCAATCAGGAAAAGTACCCTGGGCAAAGAATTTCAATGGTGCAGGTTGATGACTACGTATACGCAGTGCCATTTGTTGAAACCGACACGGAAATCTTTCTGAAAACTATCATCCCCAGCCGCAAGGCAACCAGGCAATACAGGAGTAACGCATGAAAAAAACCGCCAAGTACGACGAAGAAGAGCTAGAGATATTGCAGGCATGGGAGGCTGGCTCGCTCAAGCCCGTCAGCGATATGGCAGAGCAGGTCAAGGCGCATCGGGCCGCAGCTGACGCAACCTTCAAAAAAGACCAGCGTCTAAACATCCGCATCTCAAGCAGAGATTTAAAAAGCTTGCAGGCACGCGCTCTTGAGGAGGGTGTTCCCTATCAAACGTTTGCGGCCAGTTTGCTGCATAAGTTTGTCAGTGGGCATTTGGTGAATCAGCGATAGCGAGCAAGAAAATAATCGTCGCGTGCGCATGATGCCTTTTGCTGGGTGGGTCTAGCTGCTGCCATCGGCCTTGGGCCGCAATGC
>CAJAFJ010000333.1 GCA_903938955.1 uncultured beta proteobacterium
ACTCGCCTGACAAGCGGCAGAACATGAGTGGCGAGCAGTTGCGCAACCGCGCGTTGACCGACACCTTTGAGCCCGGTTCGGTGATGAAGCCTTTCACGGTCGGCTTGGCGCTGGAGACCGGCCGTGTGACGCCGGAGACCTTGATCGACACCGGCGCGGGCAAGCTCACCATCACCGGCTCCACGATTTCAGACTCGCACCCGAATGGTGTGCTGACGGTGGAGGGCGTGATTCAAAAATCCAGCAACATCGGCACCGCCAAGATCGCCATGCAAATGCCGGCGCGCGAAATGTGGGAGCTGTTCTCCAGTGCCGGTTTTGGTCAAAAACCACAGATCAGTTTTCCTGGCGCGGTGTCGGGACGGCTGCGCCCTTACAAAACCTGGCGGCCGATTGAGCAGGCCACCATGTCATACGGTTACGGCCTCTCGGCGTCACTGTTTCAGATGGCGCGCTCGTACACCGTCTTTTCCAATGACGGTAAGTTGATTCCCGCCACGATGCTTAAAAACAGCACGACTGCGGTCGGCACTCAGGTGATGTCGGCGCGCACGGCGGGCCAGATTCGCAAAATGCTGCAGCTGGCGGCGGGGCCGGGCGGCACCGGGCAAAAAGCGCAGACCATTGGCTACTCGGTTGGGGGTAAATCCGGCACCGCCTACAAACAGGTCGGCAAGGGCTATGGCTCGGCGGGTAATCGCAAATACCGGGGCTGGTTTGTTGGCATGGCACCCATCGAAAACCCCCGCATCATTGTGGCCGTGATGATTGATGAGCCCAGCGCCGGGGTGTACTACGGCGGCGCCGTGGCGGCGCCTGTGTTCAGCGAAGTGGTGCAACAAACCCTGCGCATGATGGGTGTGCAGCCCGACATGGCGGTGGTGCCCCAGATCGTGGCCAAAGCGGAAGAGGAGAGCCTGTGATGTTTGAGCTCACGACGCCCACCGCCGCCGCGCACTGGTTGCAAGCGCGCGTGACCGGAACGATTCGTACCGACAGCCGTTTGGTGCAACCGGGTGACGGCTTCATTGCCTGGCCGGGTGCGGCCACGGACGCACGCCAGCATGTGGCGGGGGCCTTGGCCCAAGGTGCAGCCGCCTGTCTGGTCGAGCGCGTGGGGGTCGAAGCCTACGGTTTTCATGACGAGCGCGTGGCCAGTTACGCCCAGCTCAAAGCCGCCAGCGGCCCGCTGGCTGCGGCTTATTACGGGCAACCGGCCGAACAGTTGGCAGTGCTGGCCATCACCGGCACCAATGGCAAAACCTCCACCGCCTGGTGGCTGGCGCAAGCGCTGTCCCATCTGAAGCTGGCGGCACCGGTGCCGTGTGGGCTGGTCGGCACCTTGGGCATCGGTCATCCCCCCGTGCCGGGTCATGTGGATGCTTCCGGCGTGGCCGTTCAAGCCGGTGCGTTTGCGCTGGTCAGCACCGGCATGACCACGCCCGACCCGGTGCTGCTGCAACAAACTTTCCGCCAGTTTGTCGACACCGGTGTGGCCGCCTGTGCCATTGAAGTGTCATCGATTGGCCTGGACGAACATCGGCTGGACGGCACGCCCATTCGCACGGCGGTATTCACCAATTTCACGCAAGACCATCTGGACTACCACGGCTCCATGGCGGCCTACTGGCGGTCCAAGTCCCGGCTGTTCCAGTGGCCCGGCCTGCAAGCGGCCGTGATCAATATTGACGACCCGCAGGGCGCCGTGCTGGCGTTGGAGGTGGCCAGCCGCCTGCCGGACGTGTGGACCGTGTCATGTGTCGGTCCGGCGCGCCTGATGGCGCAGGCCATCGGCTACAACGCACAAGGTTTGCGCTACACGGTGGTCGAGGGCGATGAACGCCATGCGCTGCAAACGAACATGATCGGCAGCTACAACGTCTCGAATCTGCTGGGCGTGATCGCGACCATGCGCTCCATTGGTGTGCCGCTGGCCGCTGCCGTGGATGCGTGCCGCCGCCTGACGCCTGTGCCCGGTCGCATGGAATGCATCTGCGCCCCCGGCCAGCCGCTGGTCGCGGTGGACTATGCCCATACGCCGGATGCGCTGGGCCAGGCCTTGCAGGCGCTGCGTTCGCTGGCCGACCAGCGCGGCGGCCAACTCTGGTGTGTGTTTGGCTGTGGTGGCGACCGCGACACGGTCAAACGCCCGCTGATGGGCGCCATGGCCGCGCGCTATGCCGACCAGGTGGTGGTGACCAGCGACAACCCGCGCAGCGAAAAACCCGAAGCCATCATTGCCCAGGTTTTGCTTGGGCTCCAAGGGCGTGAGGACGCCACCGTCGAGCCGGACCGTGCGCGGGCGATTGCCCAGGCGCTGGGCCGCGCCGCCGCCAACGATGTGCTGCTGATCGCTGGCAAAGGCCATGAGGATTACCAGGACGTGGCCGGCCAGCGTTTGCCGTACTCTGATCTGGTCGAGGTCCGCAACAACATCGGAATGAATGACATGATGACTTTGGCCCAAGCCCGGCCCTGGCTGGGTGACGCACGGCTGGTGAGTCATGAGGCCGACGGCGGCCACGTCATCTTCCGGCGCGTGCATACCGACACCCGCACCCTGCAGCCTGGCGACCTGTTCGTGGCGCTGCAAGGGGAGCGTTTCGACGCCAATGATTTTCTGCAGGAGGCCAAGGCCAAAGGTGCTGTCGCCGCCATTTGCCAGGGTGACGCCGAGGCCCGCCTGCTGGCGGCTGGTCTGCCCGGTCTGGTGGTGGCCGACGCCAAGCAGGCGCTAGCCGCCCTGGCCACCGGTTGGCGCGGCCAGTTCACCTTGCCGCTGATAGCAGTGACCGGCAGCAATGGCAAGACGACGGTGACGCAAATGATCGCGGCCATCCTCAAGGCCTACAAGCCGCAGGCCAATCTGGCCACGCAAGGCAACCTGAACAACGAGATTGGCGTGCCCTTGACGTTGCTGCGTCTGCGCAGCCAGCATGAGATCGCCGTGGTCGAGTTGGGCATGAACCACCCGGGTGAAATCGCGGGGCTGGCGGCCATCACCCAGCCGACCGTGGCCTTGGTCAACAACGCGCAGCGCGAGCACCTCGAATTCATGGCCACCGTGGCGGCGGTCGCACAGGAAAACGGCTCGGTTCTCAGCGCGCTGCCGGCTAACGGCGTGGCGGTGTTCCCGTCCGACGACTCCTTTACCAGCGTCTGGGACGCTTTGGCGGCACCCCGTTCGGTGTTGCGCTTTGGCGAGGCTGACGCAGCCCAACACCCGGCTGATATTCGCTGCACGCAAGCGCTGTGGGCCGGTGACGCCTGGCAGGTGAGCGTGACGACGCCAGCCGGGGCACTGAACTATGCGCTGCACATTGCGGGCCAGCACAACGTCAAAAATTCGCTTGCCGCCGTGGCCTGTGCGCTGGCAGCCGGTGTTCCGCTGGCGGCGATTGCCCAGGGCCTGGCCGGGTTCGAGCCGGTCAAGGGCCGCTCGCGTGCGCTGCTGGTTCAACAGGCGGGTCGCGACATCACGCTGGTGGATGACACCTACAACGCCAATCCCGACTCGGTGCAGGCTGCCATTCACGTGCTGGCCGCGCTGCCGGGCCCGCGTTTGCTGGTGCTGGGCGACATGGGCGAAGTCGGCGACCAAGGCCCGCAGTTTCACGCCGAGGCGGGTGCGCTGGCCCGCACGCTGGGCATCGAGTCGCTGTACACGCTGGGTGAATTGTCCGCTGCCAGCACCGAACAATTTGGGGCGGGTCAACACTTTGCCGACATGCCTGCGCTGCAGGCCGCCGTGCTGGCCGCGCTGCCCTCGGTGGGCAGCGTGCTGGTCAAGGGATCGCGCTTCATGAAGATGGAACGGGTGGTCGAGGCCATCACCGTTCATGCACAACAACAAAAGGATAAGCACCATGCGCTGTGAGTTTTTTAGCGGGAGCGTTTCATGCTCTTGAGTCTGGCTCAGTGGCTTCAAACGCTGGCACCTGAATACGGTTTTTTCCGGGTTTTTCAGTACCTCACGTTTCGGGCGATCATGGCCGCCATGACGGCGCTGCTGATGGGGCTGATCGCCGGTCCCTTCGTCATCCGGCGCCTAACTGCGCTCAAGATCGGCCAGCCGATTCGCGGCTACGGCATGGAGTCGCACCTGAGCAAGAGCGGCACCCCCACCATGGGCGGCGTGTTGATTTTGCTGTGCATTTCAATTTCCACCCTGTTGTGGATGGACCTGAGCAACCGCTTTGTCTGGATCGTGCTGGTGGTCACGCTGGGCTTTGGCGCCATTGGCTGGGTCGATGACTGGCGCAAAGTGGTGCATAAAGACCCCGAAGGCATGGCCTCGCGCGAGAAGTACCTGTGGCAATCCATCATCGGTTTGGTGGCGGCGCTCTACTTGGTGTTCAGCATTTCAGAGAGTTCCAATTTTCGGGTGCTGGAGCTGTTTTTTACCTGGGTGCAGTCCGGCTTTGACATGAGCTTGCCGCCCAAAGCCGGTTTGATGCTGCCGTTCTTCAAGGAAGTCAGTTACCCGCTGGGTGTGTTGGGTTTTGTGATCCTGACCTACCTGGTGATTGTGGGCTCGAGCAACGCGGTGAACCTGACCGACGGGCTCGATGGCCTGGCCATCATGCCGGTGGTCATGGTCGGTGCCTGCCTGGGCATTTTTGCCTACATCACCGGCAGCTCGGTCTTTGCCAAATACCTGTTTTTCCCGCACATTCCGGGCGCCGGTGAGCTGCTGATTTTTACCTCGGCGATGGCCGGGGCCGGCCTGGCGTTTTTGTGGTTCAACACCCACCCGGCGCAGGTGTTCATGGGCGACGTCGGCGCGCTGGCGCTGGGCGCGGCGCTGGGCACCATCGCCGTCATCGTGCGCCAGGAAATCGTGCTGGCCATCATGGGCGGCATATTTGTGGTGGAAGCGCTGTCGGTCATGCTGCAAGTGACCTGGTTCAAGTTCACCAAGAAAAAATTCGGTCAGGGGCGGCGTCTGCTGAAGATGGCGCCGTTGCACCACCATTTTGAGAAAAGCGGCTGGAAAGAAACGCAAGTGGTGGTTCGCTTCTGGATCATCACCATGCTGCTCTGCCTGATCGGCCTGTCCACCTTGAAACTGCGCTAACCATGACCACGCCTGAGCTTCCCATGACTGATGTTGCGCTGCCCCTTGAGGCAGCCGTTGTCGTTGTGGCGCAACCCGTCAGCACGCTGCAAGACCAAGCGGTGTTGATTCTGGGCCTGGGGGTCTCCGGCTTGGCGATGGCTCGTTGGTGTGCGCGTAAGGGCGCGCACGTCACCGTGGCCGACACCCGCAGCGCGCCGCCGCAATTGGCGGCCTTGCTGCGCGATGTGCCCGGTGCCCGTTTTGTCAGCGGCCCGTTTGATGCGGCACTGGTTGAAGGTGCCGAGCTGCATGCGGTCTTCAAAAGCCCGGGCTTGTCCCCGGCGGATGTGGCCGCGGTCGCCGCTGCGGCAAACGCCAGGGGCATCCGTTTTGCCGGTGAACTGGGCTTGTTTGCCGAAGCGCTGGCGGACCTCAAGCGGGACCAGGCTTACGCGCCCAAGGTACTGGCTGTGACCGGCACCAACGGCAAAACCACCGTCACCTCCCTCACCGGGCAACTGGTGGAGCGGGCCGGTAAAACCGTGGCCGTGGCAGGCAACATTGGCCCGACGCTGCTGGACACGCTGATGGCGCATCTGGACGCCGAGACCTTGCCCGAGGTCTGGGTACTGGAGCTGTCCAGCTTTCAGTTGGAGGGTGAAACAACGTTCGAGCCGACCGCCGCCACCGTGCTCAACATCACACAAGATCATCTGGACTGGCATGGCGCCATGCCCGCGTATATAGCGGCCAAAGCCAACATCTTTGGCCAACACGGCCTGATGGTGCTGAACCGCGACGACGCAGCCGTCATGGCGATGCTGCCAGCCCCCGTCAAGGTCAAGTTGCAGCGTCCACAAGTGCGCGCGCACGTCACGTTTGGCGGTGACATGCCCAAGCGCCCTGGCGACTTCGGCATTGAGCAGGTCAACGGCATGGTCTGGCTGGTGCGCGCCCTGGAAGCCGACGAGACGCGCCGCAAACGCAGCGAAGCGGCCGAAGAACTTCACATCCAGCGCTTGATGCCCGCCGATGCCTTGCGCATTCGCGGCCGTCACAACGCCAGCAACGCCTTAGCTGCATTGGCACTGGCCAGCGCGGCCGATTGCACGCTCGGGCCGATGCTGTTTGGTTTGCGCGAGTACCGCGGTGAGCCGCACCGGGTGGAGTCGATTGGCATCTTTAACGAAGTCGAGTTTTTTGACGACAGCAAAGGCACCAACGTAGGCGCTACCGTGGCGGCGCTGAATGGCCTGGGTGCGGACCGCAAAGTTACGCTGATCCTGGGCGGTGAAGGCAAGGGGCAAGACTTTGCCCCTCTGGCCGAGCCGGTCAGTCGCTACGCGCGGGCCGTGGTGCTGATCGGGCGCGATGCGCCCTTGATCCGCGCCGAGCTGGAAGCCACCGGCGTGACCTTGTTGGCGGCCGACAGCATGGCGCACGCCGTGGCCCTGGCCAACGCCCAAGCGCACGCGGGCGACGCGGTGCTGATGTCGCCCGCCTGTGCCAGTTTTGACATGTTTGACAACTACGAGCACCGCGCCCGCGTGTTCTGCGAGGCGGTCAATGACATCGCCAGCGCCGCCGGTGCTGAATTGGGGGGCATGCTGTGAGCGCGCTGACGCAACGACTGAGTGGCTGGTTCGGCGGGCTGACCAGCCCGGTCGCCGAAGTCCTGCCGGTGCGTCTGGGGGCCCGGCGCAGTAGCGCCATGGGCAGTGCGCCGTCGCGCGAATTGGGCTTTGACCAGCCGCTGGTCTGGGTCATCGTGGCGCTGTTGTCCTGGGGCCTGGTGATGGTGTATTCGGCCTCAATTGCGATGCCGGAAAACCCCCGTTTTGCCAACTACACGCACACCTATTTCCTGTCGCGTCACGCGATCTGGCTGGTGCTGTCGTTTATCGCGGCCCTGCTGGCGTTTCAGGTACCGGTCGCGACCTGGGAAAAAGCGGCGCCCTGGTTGTTTGTCGGGTCCCTGGTGCTGCTGGCGGCAGTCTTGATGCCGGGCATCGGTAAAAAAGTCTACGGTGCCCGCCGCTGGATTGCGTTGGGGCCGATCAGTTTTCAGCCCTCCGAGATGGTCAAGTTCACCGTGCTGCTCTACGCCGCTGATTACATGGTGCGCAAGATGGAGGTCAAAGAGCGTTTCTTTCGCGCCGTGCTGCCGATGGGCGCGGCGGTGGCGGTGGCGGGCGTGCTGCTGCTGGCCGAGCCGGACATGGGCGCCTTCATGGTGATTGCCGTGATTGCCATGGGCATTCTGTTTTTGGGCGGCGTCAACGCCCGCATGTTCTTTTTGATTGTGGCCGTGTTGCTGGTCGCTTTCAGCGTGATGATCGCCACCAGCGAATTCCGGCGCGAGCGCATTTTTGCCTACCTCGACCCCTGGAGCGAGCGCAACGCACTGGCCAAGGGCTACCAGCTGACCCACTCGCTGATCGCCATCGGGCGCGGCGAGATTTTTGGCGTTGGGCTGGGCGGCAGTGTTGAAAAACTGCACTGGTTGCCCGAAGCGCACACCGACTTTTTGCTGGCCGTGATTGGCGAAGAGTTCGGGCTGGTCGGCGTGGTGATGGTCATTGGCCTGTTCCTGTGGTTGACGCGCCGCATGATGCACATCGGGCGGCAGGCGATTGCGCTGGACCGGGTGTTTGCCGGGCTGGTGGCGCAGGGCGTGGGCATCTGGATGGGCTTTCAGGCCTTCATCAACATGGGGGTGAACCTGGGCGCCTTGCCGACCAAAGGCTTGACCTTGCCGCTGATGAGCTACGGCGGCTCGGCTATTCTGGTCAACCTGGTAGCGCTGGCCGTCGTGCTGCGCATTGATTATGAAAACCGCCAGTTGATGCACGGAGGCCGCGTATGAGCAA
>CAJAFJ010000334.1 GCA_903938955.1 uncultured beta proteobacterium
CATTCAAGACCTTGTAGTCGTCCATCACAATGGCATTGTCCAGCCCGCCGCCCAGAGCCAGACCATTGGCACGCATCATCTCCACATCCTTGGTGAAACCAAAGGTGCGAGCCCGCGCGATGTCTTTCGAGTAGGAGCCGCTGCTCATGTCGAACACCACGCGCTGGCCGGTTGCATCCACCGCCGGATGGTCAAAGTCAATCTCGAAACTGAGCTTATAGCCGTGGTATGGCTCCAGACGCGCCCACTTCTCGTTGGCGCCCTGCCCTTCGCGCACTTCCACCGGCTTGAGCAGCCGGATGAAACGACGCGGCGCGTTTTGCAATTCGATGCCAGCGGTTTGCAGCACGAAAACAAACGAAGCCGCCGAGCCGTCCAGAATGGGCACCTCTTCGGCGGTGATGTCCACGTAGAGGTTGTCCACGCCCAAGCCCGCGCAGGCCGACATCAGATGCTCCACCGTGAACACCTTCGCGCGACCGACCGAAATGGTGGAGGCCAGTCGCGTGTCCGTCACCGCCAGTGCCGAGATCGGAATATCCACCGGCTCAGGCAAATCAACCCGCCGGAAGACGATGCCGGTATCCGGCGCCGCTGGGCGCAGCGTGATCTCGACCCGCTGGCCGCTGTGCAAGCCCACGCCAACGGCGCGGGTCAGGGATTTGAGTGTTCGTTGTTTTAGCACCCGGCTATTTTACCGGCCTGCACTGCATAATTCCGGCTCCCGCCCGACTGACTCCGGCGCCTCCTCAAGCTATTGGCCCACCTATGACCTGCGTCTTTTTTTACCTGCGGGCCGCGGCATGAGCCATGCGGTCGCCCGCCTGCGCGAGGGACGATTGGCGCAGCGGGACACGCCCTTTATCGCCCGCGGATCACGCGCGCCGCGCTGCCCCGGTTGCCGCGTGATCTTCAGCCACTGCCTGTGCGCCTTGCGACCCCAAGTGCCAACCCGGGCAGGTATGTGCCTGATCATGAGCGACATCGAGCCTCTCAAACCGAGTAATACCGGCTGGTTGATTGCCGACGTGGTGCAGGACACCGCCGCGTTTGGCTGGTCGCGCACCGAGGTCGACCCGGCCTTGCTGGCCCTGTTGGCCGACCCGCGGTGGTCGCCCTATGTGGTTTTTCCCGGCGAGTTTGTCGCCCCGGAACGGGTCATGACCGAAGTACCGGTGGTGGCCGGAAAACGGCCCCTGTTTATCTTGCTTGACGCCACCTGGCCGGAGGCACGCAAGATGTTTCGAAAAAGCCCGAACCTCAACGACTTGCCCGTGCTCAGCCTGCAGCCGGAACAACTCTCACGCTACCGCCTGCGCCGCTCAACCCGCGACGAGCACCTGTGCACCTCGGAAGTCGCCGCACTGTGCCTGGCCCTGGCCGGCGAACCGCAGGCAGCCGAAACCCTGGACACTTATTTAGAGGTCTTCACCCACCACTACTTGAACGCCAAACATGCCATCCCGCCGGATTTTGAAGACGTGGCGCATCAGCGTTTGCGTGCGCTCGGGGAAACCGCGGAACGGGGGTGATTGACCGTCTCGCCGTGCGTAGCTGGTATCGGCTACGTGATTTTGAAGACAGTCCGAATCTTTTTAGAGCCGGATTTTTCCTCAAAGACAGCCCATTGCTTGATGCCTTTGATCAGGACGGCGGTGCTGATGTCTTTTACTGGCGTTTTAGCTTTCAGCTTACCCGTGACCCAATCCTGAACGTGTGGAAAGGTGAGGCCTTGCTTGCCGGTAATCGTGGCCTCACGGAACAAGTTTGCCATGAAGTATATGTAAAGATGGTAGA
>CAJAFJ010000335.1 GCA_903938955.1 uncultured beta proteobacterium
ACCGACAAAACTGAACCCGAACGACCATTCAAACCAAACATACGAAATCCCTTCATGCAACCCCTGATTTTAAAGGGACAAAGTGAACCGCCTCCAGCACGGTCTGACGCAGACCTTGCGGAGTTCGGTCTATCACCACCAAGGCTTGCTGACCAGCGGAGCTTGACCCGGCCGCAATCGGCGCCACCAGACGCCCGCCCATCGCCAGTTGATCGAGCCACGCCTGTGGCACAGCCTCGCCGCCGCAGGCGGCAATGATGGCGGCGTAAGGCGCCCCTTTGGCGTAGCCCACCATGCCATCGCCAAACAGCAGATGCAGATTGGCCAGCCGCAAATGCCGCAGATTGTCACGCGCCTTGTCATGCAGGCCGCGCAGCCGCTCGATACTGTAGACCTCGCTGGCCAACTGGCTCAACACGGCAGCCTGGTAGCCGCAGCCGGTGCCGATTTCCAGCACGCGACCCAGTTTGCCGGGCGCGCCATTGCGCAGCAGCTCCGCCATGCGGGACACCACGCCGGGTTTGGAAATGGTCTGCCCCAGCCCGATCGGCAGACTGGTGTCCTCATACGCCTGATTGACCAGCGCACTGTCGACAAACCTATGGCGCTCGATGCTACCCATGGCCGACAGCACCTGCGGGTCGGTAATACCCTGCCCGGCCAGCTTGCGCACCATGTTCATGCGCACAGCACTGGAATCCAGCCCGACCCCGTGTACCGGCACTTTGATCTGCACAGGCTGGCTGGGTGACGGCTTGACGCTTTGCAGCGGCGCACCAAACAAGGGGCCGGATACCGGCGCCCTGGTGGTGGGCTTGCCGATTGAAAAATCAAGCCGGGCAGGAAATGGGGGGCGCTCTTTCATGCAGTACTCAGGTTGGGTGAGCCAAACGAGCCGCCGTCTGGGCCCAATAACCGAGGTGATCGTGGTCGGTCAAGTCCACTTTCAGGGGCGTGATCGAGATGTGGCCCTGCGTGGTGGCGTGAAAATCGGTGCCATCGGCATCGTCCTTGACCGCTCCGGCTGCGCCGATCCAGTACATGGTGTCGCCGCGCGGGCTGACCTGGGTGATGACCGGCTCAGCCGAGTGCCGCCGCCCCAGGCGGCACAGCTTGACGTGACCGATCTCGTCAAAGGGCAAGTTAGGCACATTGACGTTGAGCAACCAAGGGCTGGCGCCAATCAGGTTTTGCTGCGCCATCTGCAGTACCAGATCGCGCGCCTTGCGTGCTGCCGACGCCAAATGCAGCCAATCCTTTTGCACCTGTGAAAAAGCAATTGCCGGAATGCCAAACAAATAGCCCTCCATGGCAGCGCCCACGGTGCCAGAGTAAATGGTGTCGTCGCCCATATTGGCGCCGTTGTTGATGCCTGAGACCACTAAATCCGGCCGGTAGCCCAGCAAGCCGGTCAAGGCTACGTGAACGCAATCGGCGGGCGTGCCATTGATGTAGCGAAAGCCGTTGCTAGCGCGGGTGACATAAAGAGGGGTGTGCAGCGTCAGGGCGTTCGACTTGGCACTGTTGTTGTGCTCGGGCGCTACCACCTCAACCTCGGCCACGTCTTTGAGGGCTTCATACAAAGCCACAATGCCGGGCGCCTGGTAACCATCGTCATTGGAGATAAG
>CAJAFJ010000336.1 GCA_903938955.1 uncultured beta proteobacterium
CGGCCTCTACAAAATCCTTGATCGTGGCGATTTGGCTGTTGGAGACACTCACAATCACATCCCCCTCGCGAAGGCCCGCACGGGCCGCGGCTTCTGTCGCCACCTCAATCTTCACGCCGCCTTTGATCTTGAGCTCTTTCTTTTGCGCGTCCGTCAGTTCACTGACCGCCAGACCCAGCGCTTGCCCGGCGCTGGAGGCCTTGGGCTTGTCTTCTTTGCCCGTCGTTTTCTTGACGGGCTTGTCGGCCTCAATCTCGGCGATCGTGACGGTCAGCTCTTTGGTCGCGCCCCGGCGGAACACCGTCAGTGAACTGCGCGTGCCGGGCTTGGTGCCGCCCACCATGCGTGGCAAATCACTCGATTTTTCAACCACCTTGCCTTCAAACCGGGTGATGATGTCGCCCGCCTCCACCCCGGCTTTGTCCGCGGGGGCGCCTGGCTCGACACTGCGCACCAAAGCGCCTTGTGCTTTGCCCAGTCCAATCGACTCAGCCACATCTTTGGTGACCTGGTCAATCTGCACCCCGATGCGACCGCGCGACACCCGACCGGAAACGCGAAGTTGCTCACTCACCCGCACCGCCTCATCCATCGGAACAGCAAACGAGATACCCATCGAACCGCCGGAACGGGAGTAAATCTGGCTGTTAATCCCCACCACCTCACCGCGCATATTAATCAACGGTCCACCTGAATTGCCAGGGTTGATCGCCACATCGGTCTGAATCAAGGGCAGGTAGTCGCCGGTGTCGCGCTGCTTGGCGCTCACAATGCCGGCCGTCACGGTCTTGTCCAAGCCGAACGGCGAGCCAATCGCCATCACCCATTCGCCGACCTTGAGCCGGCTGACATCACCCACTTTGACAGCGGGCAAGCCCGTGGCATCAATTTTGACCAAGGCCACGTCACTGCGCTTATCGGCGCCGATGATTTTGGCTTTGAACTCACGCTTGTCCGTCAAGGTCACCAGCACTTCGTCTGCGCCTTCCACCACGTGCGCATTGGTCATGATGAGACCGTCGGCGCTAAAAATAAAGCCTGACCCCACACCGCGGGGTTGCTCTTCTTCCTGCGGTGCGGGCTGGTTGGGCCGTGGTGTCGGGCGCGGCATATTCGGCATGGGCAAGCCAAAACGGCGGAAGAACTCCAGCATTTCAGCTTCACCAGGATTACCGCCGGGTGTTTTGGCCGCAACTTTTTCTAGCGTGCGGATATTCACCACCGACGGGCCGACGTGTTCCACCAGATCGGTAAAGTCCGGCAAGGCACGCACTTGCGCCATGGCCGATGTGACGGGCACCAGCGCCACCGATGTTGTCAAGACACAAGCGCTGGCCAGAACGCAGGCATTTAACTTTTTCCAATCGATTTGAAACATCATCGACCTTTCTTTCAAAAACAAACAGACAAGCGTATTTGGGGTTTCATTTTTTAAGCTCAAGGCCCTGCGCAAAAATCACCAGCGTTTGAGGTGGCACTTCGCCTACGGCGGTTAACCACCAGTCGCCAATGCGGCGCGTTAGCGTGTAAGTGGCACCCAGGGCCGCACTGCCCGGCTGGGTGTGGTGACGCGGATCAAAGGCCTCGATAAACAGCGACACCGAAGCCAGACCATCAGAAAAAATCCACTGCAAGGTTTTTTCGTGGCGTCCATCCGTGGGCGAGCCCACTGAACGCTTGAAGAAACTCATGGATTTGAAACCGGGCACCTCATTTTTCAAAGCCCAACCTTCGTCTGCGGCCGTGGCTTTAACCATCTCCAGTTTCTCAACCTGGTACCCCACCGTATTCGCCATCATCTGGTTCATTTTGGCCATGCTGACCGGGGCATCCAGCTGCAACTCGGAAAAGGCCGATTGTTCAAGAACAAGGCCATTGGTATCCAGGGTTTGCAACTTGACGACCAAGCCGGTTTTTTTCTCGGTCCAGACCCGGTAG
>CAJAFJ010000337.1 GCA_903938955.1 uncultured beta proteobacterium
AGGACTACAAACTGATCTTCATCGGTGACGCCACCATGAGCCCGTATGAGATTTTGCAAGCTGGCGGCAGCGTGGAATACCACAATGAAGAATCAGGCGTGGAATGGTTGGGACGGCTGACCAGTGCCTTCCCGAAATTCGCCTGGATCAACCCCGAGCCGCAAGGCGTGTGGCAATACCGCCAAAGCATCAGCATCGTGCAGCAACTCATGAGTCAGCGCATGTTCCCGCTCACCCTCAAGGGGCTGGAAGACACCATGCGCCTGCTGACCAAATGAAATGGTTATTGGCTTTAGCGCTGGCGCTCATCCTCGCCCCCCAGCTGCAGGCGCAAAGTCTGCCTGCCTCCGTAACGGCAACAGCGCCCGCCACGGCGGCTTTCAGCCTCAACATCACGGCACCTGATGAGATCAAACAAGTGCTGGCACTGCACCTGGAGTTGCTGCGCTACCGCGAGCTCGCCGACCTGAGCGACAGCGAACTGGCCCGCCTGCTAACAGCCGCAGAGGAAAACGCCCGCGAGCTGGTGGCCACGCTGGGTTATTTTTCGCCCGACATCCACATTGAACTGTTACCCGCCAGTGCGACCGCTGCCCGCATGGTGCAACTGAGCGTGGTGCCCGGCGAGCCGACGCTGGTAGGCGAAGTGCGCATCGAGTTCACCGGCATCATCACCGACGATCCGCTGCCGCTCAACCAGCGCCAGCAAATCGAGACCCGCTGGGCGCTGCCGACCGGCACGCGTTTCACGCAGGCGGGCTGGGCGGCGGCCAAGCAACAAGCGCTGCGCCAGCTCACCACCCAGCGTTTTCCGACCGGCCAAGTGGCGAACAGCCTGGCCGACATCGACCCGGTCGCACACCGTGCGAACCTCTCGGTCACGCTCGACTCGGGCCCGGTCTACCGGCTAGGTCAGGTGGTCATCAACGGCACCCAGCGTTATGACAACGAGTTGGTGACGCGGCTGGCGCGCCTGTCACCCGGCACCGACTATGAACAGACCGAGCTGGTGGAGGCGCAGCAGCGCTTGTCGGACAGTGGCTACTTTGACTCGGTGTTTGTGTCCCTCGACACCGCCACCGACCCGACGCAGGCCACGGTGAATATTCAACTCAGGGAAGCCAAGCTGCAAAAAATCGTGCTCGGCGTTGGCGCCAGCACCGACAGCGGTGCGCGCCTGTCCGTCGAACACACGCACCACAAGCTGCCGCTGATTGGCTGGCAAGCCGTCAGCAAGCTGCGGCTGGACCGCGAGACCCGCTCCATCAGCACTGAATTGACCGGGCCACCCCGCGAGAGCAACTGGCGCTGGGTGACCTCCGGCCTGTTGCAAAGCCAGCAGGTGGGCAGCTTTGACATCGACAGCCAGCGCTTGCGCGTGGGGCGCAGCCAGACCGGGGTGCAAATCGACCGCAACTATTACCTGCAATACGACCGCTCCCAAACGGCGGCCACCGACACCACCGCCGCGGTGGTGGCCGACTCTGTCAGCGCCAACTATGCGGTCACCCGGCGCAATTTCGACAGCCTGCCCTTCCCCACCCGCGGCTGGGGCGTGGGTGCGGAGGTCGGTGGCGGCACCACGCTGGGCAGCCAGCGCGAGCCTTACAGCCGGGTGTTGTTGCACGGGCTGCTCTATTGGCCGCTGGGCCACCGCGCCGACAGCGCCACCACCGACGCCCGCGCCGGGCGCCTGATGTTGCGCGCCCAGGCCGGGGCCGTCTTCGCCCGGGACGAGGCCACGCTGCCCAGCACCCAGTTGTTTTTAACCGGCGGTGACAACAGCGTGCGCGGCTACAGCCTGCATGACATTGGGGTGGTCAACGCCGGTGGACTCACCACCGCCGGGCGCTACCTGAGCGTGGGCAGCGTCGAGTGGCAGCGCCCGATCACGCGCAACGGGCGCCTGACCGATTGGGAAAGCACGCTGTTTGTTGATGCGGGTGCCGTGGCCGACAAACCCGGCGAGCTCAAAACCAAGGTCGGTGTGGGTGTTGGCGCCCGCTGGAAAAGCCCGGTAGGGCCGCTGCAAATCGACCTGGCGTATGGCGTTGCCGTGGCGCGTTTTCGGCTCCACCTGAATGTGGGCTTCAGCTTCTGATGAAAGCACTGCGCATCGCTTTATGGGGCCTGGGCGCCACGCTGTTGACCGGGCTGGCGTTGATCGCAGCCCTCTGGAGCTGGACCAGTCACGACAGTTCTTTGAGCGCGGCCTTGCGCCAGGCCGCACGCTTTTTGCCTGCCGGCCAAAGCCTGGAAGTCAAAGACGTTGAAGGCAGCTTGCGCAGCGGCGGGCGCATTGGCTGGCTACGCTGGCAACAGGGCGACTTGAGCGTCGAGGCCAGCGATATTCGCCTGGCATGGACGGCGCGCGCGCTGCTGGATCGAGAATTGCGGCTGAGCCAGGTGGCGGTGCGCCACCTGCGCATCGACGACCGCCGCGCGCCATCAGCGCCAACGCCACCAACCAACCTGGGCCTGCCCTTCAAGGTGGATGCGGCCTTCACCGTGGAAACCCTGGATTGGATGGACCCACCGGCCGTGCAACTGAGCGGGCTGGCCGGTCACTACACGTTTGACCAGCAATTACATACCCTGACGGATGCCACCGCCCGCCTTTCATCAGGCAGCTATCAACTCAACGGCCGTCTGCAGGCACAAGCCCCCATGGCCGTGACCCTGCAACTGCAGGGTGCCGTACAAACCACCCTGCCCGCCAGCCAGCAGCCGCTCACAGTGCAAGCCCATGCGCAGGTGCAAGGCACGCTGGCAGGCCCGGATGCCGCGCTGGACATCACAGCCCGTCTGGTGCCTGAACGCACCCCAACGCCCCCGCCCTCAACACTCAAAACCGGTGCCAAACCCGCCCTGCAAGCCAGTCTGTCGGCACGCATCCAGCCCTGGCAACAGCAGCGCATCGCCAGCGCCGATGCGCAGTGGCAGTCGCTGGACCTGGCCGCCCTGTGGCCGCAGGCGCCTCAAACGCAGCTCAGCGGCAACGCCCACGTCACACCCTCAGGCACCGGTTGGCGGGCGGGTCTTCAACTCAGCAACGCATTCAGCGGCCCGTGGGACCAACAGCGCCTGCCGCTGAGCAGCCTGAACGCCAACGTGGTGTATCTGGCCGGACTGTGGACGGTTGAATCGCTGCAAGCCACCGGCGCCGGGGGTCACCTTGAGGCCCAAGGCAAACTGGCGGACACACCAGCGCAATGGCAGGGCCGCGCCAGCGTGACCGGCATCAACCCCGCCCAACTGGACTCGCGGCTGGCCAGCACGGTGCTGAATGGTCAACTCACGGCCAGGCAAACACCGGCAGGCATCGCCTTCGAGACCCAACTGCAAGCGGCAAGCCACCCCATCGCGGCAAAAAAAACCGACAGCCCCGGCCTCAAAACCTTGGCGGGCCTGCGCCTGAAAACCGCGCACCTGCTAGGCCTGTGGCAGGCGCCCCGCCTGACGCTGAGCCAACTGGATGTGCAAACCGACGACGCGCAACTGCAAGGCAAGTTGTCGTTTGATACCCAGAGCCAAGCCACCACCGGACAACTCACACTCACGCTGCCCGGTGCCAGCGCCGGGCTTGACGGCCACATCGCCAGCACCCAAGGCCAGGGCGAACTCACTCTGCGCGTGGCAGACGCCGCGCTGACCTCGCGCTGGCTGGCCCGCTGGCCGGGCAGCGCGGCCGCCTGGGGCCAGACCTCGCTTCAGGGCAGCGCCGAGTTGTCGGGCCAATGGCAAGGCGGCTGGCAACAGCAAGGCCGCGCCTTGCACATCAAGGCCAGCCTGCGCGCGCCCCAACTCGACCTCTTCACCGCCCCTGCGCCCGCTAACCCGGACTGGCGCTTGCGTGATGTACTGGCCGAGCTGTCGGGCACCTTGCCGGCCTTGAGCCTCACAGCACGCGGCCAAGCCAGCCAGGCGAGCCGCCAGTTCGCGCTGCAAACCCAGGCCCACGGCGGGCGGATCAACGACGGCACCTGGCAAGTCAGCGTCGACGCCGCACAACTCACCGCACAAGACACGCTTAAACCCGGTCTGTGGACAGTGAAGTTGAACCAGCGGCTGGACCTGGACTGGACGCAAAGTGGCCGCCGCCAGAGCCTCAAGGTGGCGGCAGGTTCCGCCCAATTAACCGGGCCGGTGCCTGGCGCTGCGGCGTTAAGCTGGCAGCCCGCCCAGTGGACGCAAAAAACAACGGGCACCGAGTGGCAAACCCAAGGCACGCTGACCGGTTTGCCTTTGGCGTGGATGGAGTTACTGGGTCAAACACAAATCGCCAACCTGGGCCTGCGTGGTGACCTGCTCTTTGGCGGGCAATGGGATGCTACCGGCGGCGAGACCTTGCGCCTGCGCGCCGTGCTGGAGCGCACCAGCGGCGACCTGCAACTGCAGACCGGCGACGGCTCCGTTGCCACCGGCCCCTTGCGCGCCGGCGTGCGCGAAGCCCGGCTGCAAATCACCTCCGCGGGGGATCAAGTCAGCGCCAGCCTGCGCTGGGACAGCGAACGGGCCGGTCAGGCCCAAGCCGAGTTCAGCACCCGCCTGCAGCGCCAGGACGGCGGCTGGCGTTTGCCCGCCGATGCCCCCGTCAAAGGTACCCTGCGCGCCAAGCTGCCGCCGGTCGGCGCATGGTCGGTGTTGGCACCGCCCGGCTGGCGCTTGAGCGGCACGCTGGATGCCGATGCCACGCTGTCCGGCACCCTCGGCACGCCCCTCTGGCGGGGCAGCTTGCAAGCCCAGAACCTGTCGGTGCGCTCGGTCGTGGATGGCCTTGATTTCAGCAACGGCAGCCTGCGCGCCAGCCTGGACGGCCAACGGCTCAACATCGATCACTTCACCCTGCAAGGCGCGGGCGGCAGCAACGGTGGCGGCACCCTGAGCGCCACCGGCTCGGTGCTGTGGCTACCCGCCACCGAGGCCAGCCACACGACCGCCTCACGCCTGCGCATGACGCTGGATGCCACCGCTCAGGTCCTGCGCATGAGCACACGGGCCGATCGGCGCTTGGTGGTATCAGGCCAAATCACCGCGCAACTGGCAGAGGCGCGCCTGGAGATTCGCGGCAAGGTCAAGGCCGACCAAGCCCTGTTCACCCTGCCCGAAGACACCACGCCGCAGCTGGGCAGTGACGTGGTGGTGCGCACCAGTGCTGCAGATCAGGCCCGCAAGGCGACCGCAGCACAACCCAAACCAACCACCCTGCGCGTGACGCCCGATGTCGCGATCACGCTCGACCTGGGTTCTGATTTTCAGGTACGCGGGCGCGGCCTTAACACCCGGCTGGCGGGCGTTCTAGAGCTGAGCAGTGGCGCCGGGAGCAACGCCATGCCGCGCCTCGTTGGCACCCTGCGCACGGTGCGCGGCACGTACAAGGCCTACGGTCAACAACTCGACATTGAGCAGGGCGTGTTGCGCTTTTTTGGTCCCTATGACAACCCCGTGCTCGACATTCTGGCCATCCGCCCCAACCTGCAGCAGCGCGTGGGCGTGCAGATCAACGGCACCGCACTGTCACCGCTAGTGCGGCTGTACGCAGAACCCGATCTGCCCGATGCCGAAAAACTGGCCTGGCTGGTCCTGGGCCGATCCGCCGCCAACGGAGGCGCCGAAGCTGCGGTATTGCAACAGGCGGCGCTGGCGCTGCTGGGCGGCAACGGCAAGAGCCTGTCGGGCAGTCTCATGGAGGCATTGGGGTTGGATGAGTTGTCGATGCGCGGCGCCACCAGCAGTGCCGACGGCAGCACCGCCACCGGCGCCACGGTCACGCTCGGCAAGCGTTTGACACGCGATTTTTATGTCGCCTACGAGCGCAGTCTGGCCGGCACCCTGGGCACGTTTTATATCTTTTACGACCTGTCCCGCCGCTTTACCCTGCGCGCGCAGACCGGCGAGCAAAGCGCGGTTGACCTGATTTTCACCCTGCGCTACGACTGACCCCGCCAATGGCGGCCCTTACAATGGGCGCCAGTCTCGCCATAGCACAATGGATAGTGCGCATGCCTCCTAAGCGTGAAATCTGGGTTCGATCCCCGGTGGCGGGACCAGTCGATCAACTCACGACATGTCAGACCCCGTTAAAACCCGCGTGGCTTATAGCCACAGCGGGTTTTTTATGGCCTCACGTCATCCTTGACGCGTCTGCAGGCCTTCTTGCATTTGAGCCACAGATGCCAATAGATCGGGCGCATGCAGATACTCAGAGAGTCGCGCCAGGGTGGGCGCCGCCAGGTAACTCCGCAGATGAAAGAAATCGGGGTCTTGTTCGGTGATCAGGTCAAACGTGGCCAAGTCAGTCAACGTCCCCTGCGCCAGCCGCTCGCCCAAACGGGCACAAAGAAAACAAAGGGCCAACCGGACACCGCGTTGGGCATCCATTGCCTCGAATGGGGTCACCAGAATGCGGTCGATGCCTCGAACATCTTCAATGATGCTGAGTGGCAACGCCCATTCCTGCATCATCAAGCTGCCAATTTCTGCCGAACCCACGCCCAATTG
>CAJAFJ010000338.1 GCA_903938955.1 uncultured beta proteobacterium
CTGAATGACGTGCGCCTTGAACTCAACAGCTTGGGGCAGCCTGAAGAACGTGCCGCGCACCGATTGGCCCTGATTGCCTATTTTGAGCAGCATGCTGAGGTGCTGGACGAAGATGCCAAGCGGCGCTTGCACAGCAACCCCCTGCGTATTCTGGACACTAAAAACCCGGCCATGCAGGCACTGGTTGAGGCCGCCCCCCGACCTCTTGATTATCTCGGGGCCGCATCTCTGGCGCATTTCAATACGCTTAAAACTATTTTGGATGCCAATGGTGTGGCCTACACCGTGAATCCTCGTTTGGTTCGCGGCATGGATTATTACAACCTGACGGTGTTTGAATTCACCACCGACCGTCTGGGTTCACAGGGCACCGTGTGTGCGGGTGGTCGCTACGATTACCTGGTTGAACAACTCGGTGGTAAACCTGCTCCGGCGGTGGGTTGGGCGCTTGGCGTCGACCGTGTGCTGGAACTAATCAAAGAGCAGGGCCTGGGTGTCGTGGAGCCTGTGCTGGATGCCTACGCCATCGTGACAGACGTCGTTTCTTTGCCTTTGGTGCTGCAAACGTTACAGACTTTGAGGGCTTTGGGTATCAGTGTTCAAATGCATACCAGCACCGACAGTGTCATGAGCAGCATGAAATCGCAATTCAAGCGGGCTGATGCAAGCAAAGCCAAATACGCGCTGATCTTCGGCGCTGATGAAGTGTCAAATCGAACCGTGACGGTGAAACCACTGCGGGCCGGTGGCGGTGAGCAAGTCACACGCGCCCTGTCCGATGTGTCCGAATGGGCGCTCACCCTACAATCTTCAAACTAAAAAAATACATATATGGCAAATCACCTCGATCTGGAAGAACAAGAACAACTCGACCAGTTGAAGCATTTTTGGAAGCAGTATGGCAACTTGATCACCTGGGCTTTAATTGCAGTGCTTGGTTTGTTTGCCAGCTGGAATTTTTACCAGTACTGGCAGCGCAGTCAGGCCAGCCAGGCCGCCGTCATGTTCGATGAAGTCGAGCGCATTGTGGCATCCGGTGATGCGGCAAAAATTGACCGTGCTTTTGAGGACATGAAATCCCGGTTTGGATCGACGACCTATGCGCAGCAAGCAGGCCTGCTCGTCGCCAAGCAGTATTACATTGCGGGCAATGTGGACGGATCCAAGACGGCATTGACCTGGGTTGCCAGCAACGCCTCTGATCCTGGGTACCAGGCGATTGCCAAGTTGCGTTTGGCGGGTGTCTTGATGGACTCCAATGCCTATGACGCGGCGTTGACTCAACTGGACAGCAGTTTCCCTGCGGATTTTGTGGCGTTGGTGTCGGATCGACGCGGTGATATTTTCCTATTGCAGGGCAAAAAAGCAGACGCAGTTTCCGCCTACGAGAAAGCCTACAAGAATTTCGATGAACGCACTGAATACCGGCGTCTCGTCGAGGTTAAATTGAACTCTCTCGGCATTGATCCTCTGGCGACTGCAAGTCACAGTGTCGACGTCAAAAATACGGGAACGATGCCTGCAGTCGTTTCTTCTGCAGCAGAAGGTAGCAAGTGAAAAAAATGATGCGTTACTCCGCCGTCACCCGGCTTGCATTGGGGTGCTTTGTTACCGCTTTCATCGTGGGTTGTTCCAGCACGCCAGAGAAACCAAAGCCCTTGGACTTAGGCGCTAACCCTGGTTTACTGGGGGTGCAATTGGCCTGGACTGCAAAAATTGGACAGGTTGACTTTCCTCTTGACATCAAAGTTGACGGCAATCGCGTGGCTGTTGCGGGTGCCACGGGCGAGGTGGCCTCGTTTGACGCGGGTACCGGTGCTGAGCTGTGGCGTGCCAACCTGGGCACTCCGATTTCTGCCGGGGTAGGTAGCGATGGACGTTTTGTTGCCGTGGTGACGCGGGCGAATGACTTGGTCACTCTGGATGGTGGTCGTGAGCTCTGGCGTCAAAAGGTGCCAGCCCAGGTGTATACCGCACCGTTGGTGGCAGGCGGGCGTGTTTTTGTCTTGGCCGCTGATCGTTCCGTCTCTGCTTTTGATGTTCAGACCGGGCGCAAGCTCTGGAATCAACAGCGTCCAGGCGAATCCTTGGTGCTGCGTCAATCTGGTGTTTTATTGGCTGTTGGCGATACGCTGGTCGCTGGTTTGGGCGGCAAACTTGGCGGTCTCAATCCTTTGAATGGATCAAGCCGTTGGGAGGCCCCTATCGCTTCACCACGCGGAACCAACGATATTGAGCGCTTGGTTGATCTCGTCGGCCATGTGAGCCGCGAGGGCGAAGTCGTCTGTGCCCGCGCCTTCCAGGCTGCTGTGGGTTGTGTTGATGCCGCGCGCGGCACCGTGCTGTGGAGCAAGCCCGCCGATGGTTTCGTGGGTGTGCATGGAGACAGTCAACGTGTATACGGCGTCGAAGGTGACGGAAAAATCGTCGCCTGGAATCGTCAGAACGGTGAACGTGATTGGGTGATCGAGCGTCTGCGGTATCGTAAATTGACTTCCCCCCTGGTCGTGGGACGGTCTGTTGCCGTGGGTGATGAGGCTGGACTGGTGCATTTGCTATCTCGTGCAGATGGCTCAGCGCTCACAAGAATTTCCACTGATGGATCAGCCGTTGCGGCTACCCCGGTGTTGGCTGGCAGTACGCTGGTTGTTGTCACCCGCAATGGTGGTGTTTTCGGCTTTAAGCCAGAGTAAGTGTTGGACTCCATTTAATGAAACCAGTTTTGGCCCTTGTTGGTCGCCCTAATGTTGGTAAATCAACACTCTTCAATCGCTTGACCAAATCGCGTGACGCGATCGTGGCCGATTTTGCGGGTCTCACCCGTGATCGTCACTACGGAAACGGAAAACTGGGAAAACACGAATTCATCGCGATTGATACCGGTGGTTTCGAGCCTGATGCCAGCAGTGGTATTTTCAAGGAAATGGCCAAGCAAACGCGCCAGGCTGTGGCGGAAGCGGACGTTGTGATTTTTGTCGTTGATGCCCGCGAAGGCATCTCGGCACAGGACCATGAAATTGCGAAATACCTTCGTCGTCTCGGCAAGCCCTGTGTGCTGGCTGCCAACAAGTCTGAAGGCATGCTGGCCGGTGCCCAATTGGTCGAGTTCTTTGAACTCGGTCTGGGTCAGGTTCACGCTGTATCCGCCGCACACGGCCAAGGGATTCATACCTTGCTGGAGCTGGCGTTTGAGCCCTTGCATCTGGAGGAGCCGGATGACGCGGAAGAAGAGCGTGAGCCAGGCATCATCAAGCTGGCAGTTGCGGGTCGTCCCAATGTGGGCAAATCGACGCTGATCAACACCTGGTTGGGCGAAGAGCGGCTGGTGGCCTTTGACTTGCCGGGTACGACTCGCGATGCGATTTCAGTGCCATTTGAGCGCAATGGTCAAAAATTTGAGCTGGTGGATACGGCTGGCCTGCGCCGTAAAGGCAAGATTTTTGAGGCCATCGAAAAGTTCTCGGTGGTCAAGACATTGCAGGCGATTGAATCCTCCAACGTCGTGTTGCTGCTGATTGATGCCACCCAAGGTGTGACGGACCAAGATGCGCATATTGCGGGCTATATTCTTGAAAATGGCCGGGCCGTTGTGCTGGCCGTGAATAAGTGGGATGCGATTGACGAATACCAGCGTGAGCTTGTTAAGCGTTCCATTGAGACCCGCTTGCCGTTCTTGAAATTCGCCACCCTGCATTTGATTTCCGCCACGAAAAGACAGGGCCTGGGCCCGCTCTGGGGTTCCATTGCGCAGGCGTACAAAGCGGCCAATTGCAAGATGTCAACACCGATCTTGACGCGTTTGTTGCTTGAAGCGGTTCAGTTCCAGAGTCCGAAGCGCTCGGGCATGTACCGTCCCAAGTTGCGCTATGCGCACCAGGGTGGCATGAACCCTCCGGTCATCATTATTCACGGCAATTCGCTTGAGCATGTGACGGATTCCTATAAGCGCTTTCTCGAAGGCCGGTTTCGAAAAGAATTCGATTTGGTCGGCACACCGATGCGAATTGAGTTCAAGACGTCGGCTAATCCCTTCGCGGACAAAGCCGCTTAATTAAAAGCTTTGCGAATTTCGTATCTTTATACGGCTTTGCAAAAGCCTGACGGGCGAAGTCACTTGGCTGTGGTATCGTCCAACCTCTTTTTTTAATCTTCTTAAACACGGAGAATATCGTGAGCAACAAAGGTCAGTTACTTCAAGATCCATTTCTGAACGCTCTGCGTCGGGAACATGTGCCAGTTTCAATTTACTTGGTCAACGGTATCAAGCTGCAAGGGCAGATTGAGTCTTTTGATCAATACGTTGTGTTGCTTCGCAACACCGTGACTCAAATGGTTTACAAACACGCCATCTCGACCATCGTGCCGGGACGCGCTGTGAATTTTGCAACCGGTGAGGGTGACGAGCCTGCAGCCGCCTAAGCATCCACCAACCCCGACCATTTTGGTGGGGGTTGATTTTGGATTACCTAACTTTGATGGTGAACTCGAAGAACTGGGTTTGCTGGCACAAACGGCTGGCCTAAACCCCGTTGCACGCATCACTTGCAAACGCAAGGCGCCTGACGCGGCCTTGTTTGTGGGCAGTGGCAAAGCCGATGAAATCAAGCTGCTGGCCAATCAGCTCGGCGCCGCCGAGGTGCTGTTTGACCAAAGTCTGAGTCCCGCGCAGCAGCGAAATCTCGAACGTCAGTTAGAGTTACCTGTCAATGATCGCACCCTGTTGATTCTTGAGATTTTCGGGCAGCGCGCGCGCAGCCACGAAGGTAAGTTGCAGGTCGAGTTGGCTCGCTTGCAATACCTCAGTACCCGCTTGGTTCGGCGTTGGTCCCACCTAGAGCGCCAGAGTGGGGGCATTGGCATGCGCGGCGGGCCGGGTGAAGCCCAGATCGAGCTTGATCGCCGCATGATCGGTGACAACATCAAAAAGATCAAAGACCGGTTAATCAAGGTCAAGCGCCAGCGTCAAACCCAACGGCGTCAGCGGGAACGACGAGACGCCTTCAATATCTCTCTCGTTGGTTACACCAACGCCGGGAAGTCAACACTGTTTAACGCGCTGGTCAAAGCCAAAACCTACGCCGCAG
>CAJAFJ010000339.1 GCA_903938955.1 uncultured beta proteobacterium
CTACCGCCGTGTCAAGGGGAAGGTCAAGCTGCAGGCTGAGTGTGCGTTGGGCTTTGGCGACTGCATCCTGGGTCAGGAGGGGGTCAAGGACAGCGTGGCGTAGGGAGATCATGGTGAGAATTGTAGAGATCCTGCAGCCGACATAGCCGGTTTTGCAGGCCGCGCATGCCTCCTTCCTAGTCTTAAAAGCATGCCGTTAAAATTACAGGACTGAGACGGTTTACTTGCTCGTTGTCTGCCCCCAACAGCGCGTTGGTTAAAGCAAGGAAAATGTCCAGCATTCAATCTCCAACTTCCATAAAGACCGCCCATGTCCCTCTCCAGCTCGACTCTTCAAACCATTCAAAAAGCCGGTGCTGCCGCCTTCACCGCCGACGAAAAACTCAAACAAGCGGCCAAGCACTACGCTGATCGCGTTCAGGCCGCAATGGCCAGCAACCCGTACAACCTGGGCAATGACGCCTTGATTGAAAACTGGAAAACAGTTAGCCGCCTGTCGCAGACGATGGCCGGGATTGAGGCAGAGATTAAAAAAGTATTTGAAGTTGCCGCCGATCTGATCGACGAAGACCAGCCCATCGTGGTGTCGACCCCACTGCTGGCCGCGCCAAAGCGGGTGGCCAAAAAAGCAGCCGTGCTACCCGTCGTCAAGGTTTCCAGCACCAGCGCCAAGAGCAAGAAAATCAAGCCGGCCACCCGCGCTGCAAAAACAGCCAGCGCCGCCGTGTTGATTGATCTGGCCCCGACCGATGTGGTGGTCAAGACCCGGAAAAACACCGTCAAATCCAAGCCAAAAGCAAAGGACAAAACGCCCGCACCCAAAGCCAAAGTGCGCCCGGCCAAAAGCACCAAAGCGCAACCCGGTGAACTGAGTGGCAACAACGCCAAGCTGATGCCGCAGTTGGAGCGTGTGCTCAATACGACTGATTTCACGGTCTTCAGCCAGACGGCCATAGCCAAAGAAGCGAACATCGCCTTGGGTTCCATGACAGCCGCCCTCAAAAAGCTGATGGAATTGGGTCGCATCAGTGCCGGCCCTTCCGGCAGCTACAAATTGCTGCAGCCCGCAGCACCAGCCGTCACGACCGACGCCGCTGCCACTTAATCAAGGTTTGATGAACCCCGGCATGCCGGGGCACAAACAAAACGGCCCGCAATACTGCGGGCCGTATTGTTTTATAGGAGCGTCACTGGCGTATTGGGATTAGACGCAATGCTAGACAAGCTCCTTCTGCCTGATTGACGCGCAAGCATGGCCGACTTTGTTGAATCGAATGACCCCCGGCCACTTGGCTCGCAATCGATCAACGCCCGCACCGCCTGCCCACAGCGCGGTTCCAGCAGGCAAACGGCGACGTAATTCCAGCACGAACGGTGCGATGCCTCTGCTGGGGTAGGCCAGGCTGAAAGAGAGTGCCACGATATCAGCACGATAGTTCTCGGCACTTTTTACCAACTCCGGCATCGGGACTTGCGTGCCAAGATTGATGCAAAAGGCGCCCTCCAGCGTGAGCAGGGTCTGCAGCATGGTCAGGCCCATGCCATGTTGCTCATCGGGCGCCGTCCCCATCAGCACCCGAACGCCGCTGGAACTCCCCCGCAGGCGCAAGGAGGAACTTTGCAGCACCGAGCGCAGCACTTCAGAAAACAAATGCTCCTGGTAGATCGAGAGACTGCCGTTTTCCCATTGGTTGCCGACGTTGGTGATGAGCGGCGGCAAGGTGTCTTCGACAAAGGTGCTCAGGCCTTGGGACAGCAGCGTGGTTTCAATTTCATTTTGCAGAGAAGTCACATCACCGTCTTGCAACCTGGCAAAGACACGGGTGACGAGCTCTTGTACCGCTGCAGGGAGATCATCGTGTCTCCGGTCGATCTGACACGCTTTGAGTTCGTCCAAGGGCAAGGGAACAACCTTGCCCGGACGGTGGCCCTTATCGATAAGCGACTTGATGATTCGAAGTCGTTGGATGTCGTCGGCCGAGTAGAGACGCTCACCCGCGGCCTGGCGTTGCGGAATGGGAAAGCCGTACCGGGACTCCCATTTGCGTAAAGTTTCCTTGGTAACGCCGGTTTCACGTTCGGCCTGTTGAATAGGCACTAAGGACGGATTAGGTGTGTGCATGTCGGTTTTGGATGGATGCGTCGTAAAGATTAATTATCCATGCTAACGACTCAAGAAATGCCGATGTGCTAGTAATTTCAACTCTCGCCCTAACCATTTTCTGGGCAGCTTAATTTAAATTATTGCATTTGTCATGCGCATCACAGGCCAGAAACCAGTAACTAACTAAAGCGATTTTCCGATTAGACAAAACAACAATTCACTACTTTATTAGCGATTTGGATGCAAAATGATTGGACAATATAAGAGACCACCTATTCTTCCCATGCTCACCCCAAAGTCCATCGATGCTGAGCTTGTGATCAAGCAAGTAGCCACCCTTCAGTGGCTAACTGATCCACTAAGCGATTCGTTCAACCCCATTCTCGTGGCGATGGATTCATCTACTTTAGTGAAAAAAATGGCAACCGGCAGCATCGGCTTTGGGCGTCCTGATCAAGTGGCAAGTATCAGGCGTTTACGGTGCTCCTTGTGGCAAGCATGGGGCATGATGTTGTGGAACTGTGGACTGGTTGTGGCACTCCTGTTTGGGGGCTGCATCACGGCACAGGCGGCGGTGGATCAGGTCCGCTCCGAGAGCCAGGCGCCACGCCCGAATGTTCTGCTTCAAAAAACGCCCTTGGTGGTTGGGAGTGAACAAGACTACCCCCCCTTTGCGACCGGAATGACCGACGCCACGGCTGGCGGCTTTACCGTGGACTTATGGAAAGCCGTGGCACAAGCCGCAGGCCTTGACTACACCCTGCGCGTTCTGCCTTTTCATCAACTGCTACAGGAGTTCAAGGCAGGGAAGATTGATGTCCTGATCAATCTCGCGGTATCAGACGAGCGCCGTCAATTCGCTGACTTCAGTATTCCCCATGTCACCGTTCACGGCGCGGTCTTTGTGCGCAATGATCAATCCAATATCAAATCAGAAGCCGATCTGGCCGGAAAATCCATCCTCATCGTGAACGCCGATTCGGCTCAGGACTACGCGGTGGCTAAAGGCTGGGGCAACCAACTGGTATTAGTGGACAACGCCGCAGAAGGTCTTCGTTTACTGGAATCCGGTCGGCATGATGCCATGCTGCTGAGCCAACTGACCGGTTTGCAAACGCTGCACGAATTGGGGCTGACCCACCTCAAGGCACTGCCCGTGAAGGCCGGGTTCGCGCAAAAATTTGCCTTTGCCACGCAGCGTGGTCAGTCTGATATTTTGGCCAAAATCAATGAAGAGCTGGCCGTGACCAAAGCCAATCGCAGTTACGACACGCTGTATGAAAAATGGTTTGACGGCTATGAGGTCAAGGAAGTCGGGTGGCGTGACGTCCTGAAATACATCATTCCGGTCAGCCTTGTGTGGCTGACTTGGGTCGGCTATATGGCGTACCGGCGTCA
>CAJAFJ010000340.1 GCA_903938955.1 uncultured beta proteobacterium
GTGCAGGTTGAGCTGCACCGGCAGGTTCACCATGCTGCCGTCCCAGCCGCGCGCCACGATCACCGAGCATTCGGCTTTCAGAGGCAACATCTTTTCCAGCACGCAGGTCACATTCTTGAGCTCGGCCCAGGCCGCCGCCAACTCGGCGCGGTTTTTAACCCGCGCCTGGCCTTTGCCGTCGTAGCCCATGCTGGCAGTCTTCAGGATGCCGGGCAGCAAATCGTCAGGCACCGCCGCTAGTTGCGCGGCGGTCTCGATCACCGCGTAGGGCGCACACGGCACACCGCAGCGCACAAAATGGGCTTTTTCTTTCACGCGGTCCTGCGCAATGCCAACCGCCTCGGCGCTCGGCGCCACCGGGCGACTAGCCCCTAACGTCATCAGCGCCGGGGCGGGTACGTTTTCAAACTCGGTGGTGATGGCGGCACAGTGCTGCATCAGCTGGGCCAAGCCCTGTTCGTCCAGATACGAGGTCTGGATGTGGTGGTGGCTGACCAGCCCGGCCGGGCTGATCACATCAGGGTCCAGCACCACGGTGAAGTAGCCCATCGCCTGCGCGGCCTGCACGAACATGCGGCCCAATTGACCGCCGCCCATCACGCCAAGGGTGGCTTGCAGACCGTTCACGGTGCTGCCGGGGAGGATGGCTTGCCCGCTCATAACAGGGGCGGCAAGGTCATGCCACGGGCGATGTCGGTTTGCGCGGCGCGAAAAGCGTCGAGCTTGGCGCGCAGGGCCGGGTTGTTGATGGCCAACATGGCCACGGCAAACAGGGCGGCGTTGGCGGCACCGGCGGCGCCAATGGCGAAGGTCGCCACCGGAATGCCCTTGGGCATTTGCACAATGCTGTGCAGCGAGTCCACGCCCGACAGATGCTTGCTGGCCACCGGCACCCCCAGCACCGGCACCGTGGTTTTGGCCGCCAGCATGCCCGGCAAATGTGCCGCGCCGCCCGCGCCCGCGATGATGGCCTGGAGGCCCCGACCCACGGCCGCTTCGGCGTAGGCAAACATGTCGTCCGGCATGCGGTGCGCCGAGACCACGCGCGCATCGTGCGGAATATCAAACTGTTGGAGAATGTGGACTGCATGCTGCATGGTGTCCCAGTCAGAACTGGAACCCATGACGACGCCGATTTGAATATTTTTCATAGTGCTAAATTTTACTGAACTACCCCGAGCTACTAAACATGATGAACGTAACGGTTGAAAACTTTGATGCCGAGGTGGTGGACGCCTCGATGCACATCCCGGTGCTGGGGGACTTTTGGGCGCCCTGGTGCGGCCCCTGCAAGGTGATTGGCCCGCTGCTGGAGAAAATCGAGACCGACTACGCCGGCCGCTTCAAGCTGGTCAAAATTGACTCGGACGAGCAGCAAGAGATCAGTCAGGCCTTTGGCATTCGCAGCATTCCCACTTGCGTGTTGATGGTCCAGGGCAAACCGGTGGATGGCTTCATGGGCGCGGTGCCCGAGGGCCAGATCAAGGAGTTTCTCGACAAACACCTGCCCGCCGCTGACGTGCTGGAAGCCGAAGTGACGAGCGTTGAAGTGAGCGACGCACCGGACGCCAATGACCCGGTCGCCATCGAAGAAGCCCTGCACCAGGCGGTGCTGAAGAACCCGGACGACGACGATGCCCGCTTTGACTACATCAAGCACCTGCTGCTGGCGGGGCGCGACGATGACGGCAAGGTGGCGTTTGCCCCGGTGATCGCCAAAGCTGCGCATGTGCGCAAATTCGACTCCCTGCAGCGCTGGATGAAAGCCATCGATTTCGCCACCGACCTGCCCGAGGCGAGCAGGAATTTTGACGAAAAAATTGCGCTCAACAAGCGCGATTTCGACGCCCGCTTTGCCAAAGCCCAAACCCTGATGGCGGCGCAAAACTGGGTCGGCGCGATGGACGAGTTGCTGGAGATTCTGATGCGCGACAAGGCCTGGACCGACGACCTGGCGCGCAAGACCTTTATTGCCATTCTGGACATCATCGAGCCGCCCAAGGTCAAGGTCGCCGATGGCCAGATTCCGCCGGTGGACCCGACCGTGGCCACCTACCGCCGCCGCCTGAGCAGCGTGATCCTGAGCTAAATCAGGGCTTGCCGCCCGACTGAAAAAAGGCTTCAGCATGGCGGCTGCGCCCTTCAATGCGGCCAAACAGCCGGCGAATGTGGTCGTCCCACACGATACCCAAGCGCTCGCAGGCTGCGCTGGAAAGGCTGGTGACGCGGTTCTCGTCGCGCCCACCCAGATCGAGGGCATTGGCCAGTACTTCGGCCACATGCACCAATGGCACCAGGGTGTTGTCCAGCGCGTCGTCCGGCACATGGTGGCCGCGAATGGCCGCCACGATGCCCGGGGGCAAGGCCCAGTGCTCGGCCAGCCAGGCGCCGACCGTGGAATGGTCAATGCCAAAATATTGGCGCTCGACCTCTTCAATGCTGACGGCCTGGGTCAGCGCCTGCTGCCAGCAACGGCGGTAGGCCTCGGGATTGAAGGTATAAAACCACAGCTGCCCAATGTCATGCAGCAGGCCGGCCACCAGCGCGGCATCGGACGAGACCGGTGCGTCGATGTGCAAGGCCAGCTCTTCGCAACACACGCCCACCGCCATGCAATGCTTCCAGAACGTGGTGGGCATGCCCTGCACCGCCATGCCGCCGACAAAGGCGCCCAGACAGCTCACCAGCGTGATCTGGCGCACCTGGCTCATGCCGATCAATGAAATGGCGGTGTACACGTCGTTGACCTCGGACATGCGCCGTCCGCGCGCCGACGCCAGATTGGCCGCCGACAGCACGCGGGCCGTGATGATCGGGTCGCGGATGATGCAGCCCGCCAGCACCGTGTGCGAGCCTTCGGGGTCGTCCAGTGCGGCCAGAATATCCGTGACAAAGCGCGGAAAACTGGGCAGCTTCTGGCTATGCGCAATGACCTGGTCACGGCTGATGGTCAAGGCCGTCA
>CAJAFJ010000341.1 GCA_903938955.1 uncultured beta proteobacterium
CGTTTGAAGATATTGGACATTTACCCACTCCGTCCGTGAAAGAGTTGCTTGAGCGCCTTCGGGTGTTCGATGACGTTGTAGGGTTGCTGCTGGACCATGCCGAGGTGTTTAGTCTCGACTACACGCATACTAGGCTGTTGCTAAATTGTAAGCAACAGGTCAACATGATGGAGAGAATTGTTAGTGCAATTAACGCTAACAATTTGAGCGACTATGAAGCCGCCGTTGAAGCGCTTGAAAAACAAGCACACATTTAAATTAACCAAGTGGGGATGCCATGAACGAGCTAAATTTTGATTTGAAAAGGTTTATCGAACCAAAGTCAATGCAAGATTTTGAGGCCATTTTGGATGAGGCATTAGCTGTGGCCGACGATATCCAGACAGGTCTCGATGGCCTGCTGGCTTGTGTGTCTGAGCCTGTACCCGCTTAAGAAAAAAAACAATTCAAAAAAGACACCTTGAGAGGTGTCTTTTTTGTCTCTCTGATTTGCTCTGCCTTTTTCATATCTTCGAGATCAGCTGAAATTTCAGCAGGTTTCCGAAGCGCTAGGTCTGGGCACTGACACCGGCACGGTCAGGGTACGGTGTCGCGCTCTGTTGTTGTCGTTGATGTAATGTTCCCGGCAGCGTCGTATTT
Organism: uncultured beta proteobacterium; assembly: GCA_903938955.1. The sequence continues at coordinate 640 of CAJAFJ010000341.1, forward strand.
CACAGCCGCTTCTGTGATCCGCTCGGGCATGCCCACCACGCGCACGGCTATGGGTTCAGGGGGCGCCGGGTCGTGGAATGTCAGTTTGTCCCTTGCGGCCACCACTGTGGCAGTCATTGCCGTTAAACGAGCACTCAGCCAGGGGCCTGCGTCAGCTTGTGAGAATTTCTGCGTGAGTGTGGCTGCCATGACCGTGTGCGGACTATGCAGGAATCCATCTAGGTCAGCGTCGTCATGGTGTGGCGCCAGGTCTGCGTCTCTAACGGCAACATAAACACGCAGCAGACTACTTGCACAACCGGAAAAAATATCTGATGTCCCCACCGTTTGGTTGCGGTACAGATCATTCATTAGTTTGGCAACGTCGCCGCCACTCTTCAGCGTGTCGCACAGTGCGCGCGCGCCGGTTTCCAACATGGTCATTGTTACGCTTTCAATTTTTGTGTGAGCCTCAGGCCTTCGTGCAGGTCGCGCAGTTTGACGCGCAACCGTGCTGCAGCTTCAGGGCTGGATTTTGTAATCTGGTGTTCAAGCTCGGCCACGGCCTGTGACAGGCGGCGCAGCCGGGCGGCGGTAGTCTCGAAAACCTTGCTTGACATGACCTACTGAGCCAGCACGAAGCGGGCTTCAGCGTCCAGGCGGCGGGCTATGTCACAACCGTCTAGGGCGGCTTCGCGGATCAGGTGCTCTTCCTGCGTTTGCAGGTCGTCCAGGCTGGCGGCAATAGACTGCATCTGGTGTTTGCGCGCGGTTGGTGGCAAACCCTTGTCGATACCGTCCACGCCCGTCAGCAGCGCCTTATGCACGGCGTCCACGCCCAGCAGTCGCACCATGACGGGCAACAGGTCCACCGTGACCGTCACGGGGCCGTGTGTCGTCATTGCGGACGCCTTGACGGTCAGCAGGTTGGCAGGTTGGCCAGCGGCCAAACGTTCAAGGGTCAGCATGTTTTCAGACTCGGCGAACGGCCCAATGGCGCGCACGCTTTCGCGGACGTGTTCAAGGACTTGCTGACGGCTGCGGGGTTGCGCGGTGACGCGCGCCAGCTCGGCCTTTAGCTCTTGGATTCGTTCGCGGGTCTTGGTGACTTGTTCTAAAAATTTCATAATCGTTTCTCCAGGCTAAACAGCTCAATGCCACGCATAAAGCTGGCGCTGTCGCGGACAGCGGCCGCTTGTTTCAAGTGCTCGGCGCGCAGGCGCTCCAGGCGGGTTTCGGCGGCCACGATGCGGGCGAGCGCCCGGGTATCAATCTGCCCGTCTTCCAGTTGCGCCGGGGTGAAGGCTTTCAGCATGGCCAGGGGCTGCAGATAAAAGTCACTGGTACGGGGGCGAACGGTCATGGGCTTGGTCACTTGGCCGATACCGGGGGGCAGGGCATGCCGTGTCATGGGCGGCGGCGCACCAGGCAGGGGCGGCGCCTCCAGGCGGGCGCGAGTGGCTGCCTGCGCGGCGTCGCGCACTTGCTCGGTGCTGCGGCGGTAGGCTGCCACCTTGCCGGCGTGGGCGTCGCGCAACTCAGCCAGGCGCACCAGGTCGAATCGCTCAGCCATGCTGGGCTTTCAATTCATCAAGCTGCGCCGACCGTTGGGCGTAAACGCCGGCCGTGTGGGCGGCATTTACGGACGGTGCAAGACGGCGGGCCGTGTCGATACTTGTCGCTTCGTCGTGCTCAGCCATCGCATAGATGATGTCGGCGCGGACAGTGGCCAGCGGGATGCCGCGCCGGATTGCGTCGGTCACGCCTTCGTCTGGGTTTACGCCCGTAAACGTCAAGGACGGCGCCGCGATGCGGATAATTGCGCGCAGGCTTTTGGCTTCTGCCAGGGACGCCTCGAACAGCGCTGTCGTGGCGCCGTTAAGGATCAGACGATGTGCGGCCGGGCCGGAAAAGCCAGCGGCATACACCGCACGGCCGCGCATGGCAGCATCAGAAGCGCCTTGCGCCCCGCCGATTTCAAAATCTGGGTTTAGGGTTGGCATTGTGCTTACTCCGAAGTCAGGCGAATGATTGCGCCAGGGCGTGAACAGAAGTTAATCGGGTTCGACTGCGCTTCAAGTCCGTAGCCCTTGCCAAACGGCAGCTCTTCACTTTTCATGTAAAGCGGCAGGCCGGGGCTGTTAACTGCCTCCATGTAATCGCCGGGTGCATAGCGGGTCAACAGTAAGCCAGCGACGCCTTGAGGCACCAGGTAGGCTTCACCTGCAGGGATGCGAACAGGTAAACCGGGCGCGGTTCGACATTCAATGAATGTGGTGTTGCCCACTGTGATCCCGGTCCTGAAGTCCTTCAGCAGGTCAGCCGGGCGGCCATAACGTAGGGCGGTGTCATAGGCCGGATTCAAGCGCAATGCATCCATGAAATCAGGGGCAGCAAGTGCGATAAAACCAGACGGCACCGCACCGCCCAGGGCGTCTTCGGATGCGCGCTCAGCGTCAATAACGCGGTTCAAAATCGGTGTGGTGGTGACGTCCAAGTCCAGGCTCAGTGACGTCTGTGTGATGCCAAACAGGGCGTACAGGTCAAGCAACTCGGTGCCGTCGAAGTCCAGCACCTTGCCACGGATTGCACCGAATCTGTGGCCTTCGATTGTTGCTTCAATGTTGGTCCGCATGGCGGACAGCGTGCGAGTGCGCAGGGCCAGCGGGCTGTCGAATCCAGTTGCGCCAAAGGCGCGTTTGTCCTGTACTTGGTCGGCGTAAATCGTTGCCCGTGTGGGGATGTGCAGGGCGCTGATTTTTACGCCTGACTCTGTGCCCGGCTGGTGTGGTTCAGCCACACCGCCACGGGGGGCCGTGGGGATGATGCGGACCACTTCGGTGGCGTAGTCGATAACTGCGTCAACGGTAGATATTCCGCTTTCGCTGAACTGCTTCAGCTTGGCCAGTGTGCCGGGGGTGTAGCTCGCAACGTTGATTGCGGCGGTTAATTCGGCTGCGTTGCCAAAGGCGTCGGCGAAAAGGTTTGATGACATTGGTGGTCCTTAATGATCGTCTGGGAGGTTAAAAAAATCGCCATCCCAGTCGGTTGGCGTGTCACTGTCTTCCAGCTCGTGAGAATCCCAGGTATCTGGGACCGCGCGCGCTGGCGGGGGTGTTGGGTGCGGTGGTGGTACGGCTGTTGTTTTCATGCAACTAGATAAACAGATTGGCGGCGGCTGGTGCTGGCGCCGATGAAAGCCAGGCATTGAACTGGCTTGCGCGCACGTAGGTAATGCCGCCAATGCCAACAGGTGCCAGCGGGATTTCAGCGCTGACCAGCCCAGCACGAAAGGCGTGTGATGTCAGGCCTGCGAGCCTTGCGGCTTGGGACAGTCGAACCAGGCCGGTTTCGGGGGTGTTTGGGGTACTCATGCCCCTACTGTCGGGGGCTTTGGCTTTTTTCGACTATGGCCCGATTTCGCTATAGGCTGTTAGTGATGTGAATAGGCCAGTTCTGATAAGAACAGGTCGTTTTCGTCTGGGGTGCTGTTGCGTGCGGCTTGTGCCGCCGCGTGAATTGCAGCTAAAAACTTGAAATCAGATTTGAAAATGTAGAAATGGGCGTTCACTGCGCCTCCTTGTGCCCGCATGTTCGGGCTGGTGCGCTAAGGGCCCCCTATAGCTTCATACACGGGCACAGCATGGCCAGCGTGGGCGGCATCAGCACCAGCGCCGGGTCGAAGTCAGCGAGGGCGTGAGCACCAGCACGGTCAGCATGGCCAGCATGGCCAGCATGGCCAGCATGGCCAGCATGGCCAGCATGGCCAGCGTGGGCGTGAGGTCGGTGTGAGCACCAGCACGGTCAGCACGGTCAGCACGGTCAGCACGGTCAGCATGGTCAGCATGGTCAGCACGGTCAGCACGGTCAGCACGGTCAGCATGGCCGTGAGGTCAGCATGGTCAGCATGGTCAGCATGGTCAGCGTGGTCAGCACCAGCATGGTCAGCATGGTCAGCATGGTCAGCATGGTCAGCACGGTCAGCGTGGTCAGCACGGTCAGCGTGGTCAGCACCAGCATGGTCAGCACCAGCATGGTCAGCATGGTCAGCACCAGCATGGTCAGCA
>CAJAFJ010000342.1 GCA_903938955.1 uncultured beta proteobacterium
CCTGCGCACGGCCCAAGGCCCGGGCGAGCCGGTGCGGGTGTTTGAGGCCACCAGCGACTTTGCCGAAGCGCAGTGGATGGTGGACGAAATGCGCCAGCTGGTGCGTGAAGACGTGCCACGCAAAGAGATTGCGGTGCTGTACCGCAGCAACGCCCAAAGCCGGGTGATCGAGACGGCGCTGTTCAACGCGGGCGTACCGTACAAGGTGTATGGCGGGCTGCGCTTCTTTGAGCGGGCCGAAATCAAAAACGCGCTGGCCTATTTGCGCCTGCTGGAAAACCCGCGCGACGACACCAGTTTTTTACGTGCCGTGAACTTCCCGCCGCGCGGCATCGGCCTGCGCAGTCTGGAGCTGTTGCAAGACGTGGCGCGTGCCAACGGCTGCGCCCTGAGCGACGCGGTGAGCGGCCTGGGCGGTAAAGCGGGCACCAACATCGGCGCCTTTCTGGCCGGTATTGACGTGCTGCGCGAGCAGACGCAAGGCATGAAACTGAGCGAAATTGTCGAGCGCATGCTGACCCACAGCGGCCTGATTGCGCACTACACCGCCGACCGCGAAGGCGCCGACCGGGTGGAGAATCTGGAGGAGTTGGTGAACGCGGCGCAAAGCTTTGTGTCGCTGGAAAACTTTGGCCGCGAGGCGCCCGGGCAACCGGTGGATGAGCAGGGCAGGGCCCTGACGCAATCGCCCGCCTCGCAGGGCCTGGACTTCAGCCAGCCGATGCAAGAAGAGTTGGCACCGGACGCCGAGGACACGGGCGAAACCCTGTCACCGCTGGCGGCCTTTTTGTCCCACGCCGCGCTGGAAGCCGGCGACAACCAGGCGCAGGCCGGGCAGGACGCGATTCAGCTGATGACCGTGCATTCCAGCAAAGGGCTGGAGTTTGACTGTGTCTTCATCACCGGCATTGAAGAGGGCCTGTTCCCGCACGAAAACTCGATGAGCGACCGCGACGGGCTGGAAGAAGAACGCCGTCTGATGTACGTCGCCATCACCCGCGCCCGCAAGCGCCTGTACCTGAGCCATTCGCAAACCCGCATGCTGCACGGGCAGACGCGTTACAACATGAAGAGCCGGTTTTATGACGAGCTGCCCGAGTCGGCGCTGAAGTGGATCACGCCGAAAAACCAGGGTTTTGGCTCTGCTATGAATTCAGGAGCTGCTTACGCTGGTAATACAAGCGCTAGAGGCCAATTTGGCACTGATTATTCAAAATACACCGTGGCTGCGACGCCCGCCCCGGTGCCGGAGCAAAAGGCCGCCCCTTCGCACGGTTTACGCAAGGGCATGAAGGTGTTCCACGCCAAGTTTGGCGAAGGCGCCGTGGTGTCGCTCGAAGGTGTGGGTGACGATGCGCGGGCGCAAATCAACTTCCCGCGCCACGGCGTGAAGTGGCTGGCGCTGAGTGTGGCCAAGCTGACGCCGCTGCCGTGATTCCATTTCCAGATCAATCCGATATGTCGTTGCTTTGCCTTGTCGTGCCATAGCACTGCCTGCGGCTTCGCGCCTAATCTCGTATCGATCTGGAAACGCAATGACACCGTAAACCCGGCGCGCTGGGCCCCCGGCGCGTTGACAGCTGTCAACACCCGGCAGCGCCCCCCGCATCAAGATCGGCCTCAATGCCCTACGTTGAGGAGATTGCCATGCCTGCCACTGCCCCCCGCTATATCCGCTGGTTTCGGGAACTCGCGCTGACCGATATCCCGCTGGTGGGTGGCAAAAATGCCTCGCTGGGCGAGATGTTCCAGCAACTCACGCCGCTGGGCGTGCGGGTGCCCGACGGGTTTGCCGTCACGGCCGTGGCTTACCGTGCCGCGCTGGATGCGGCCGATGCCTGGCCCGAGTTGCACCGCCTGCTCGACACCCTGGACAAGACCGATACCGAGGCCCTGGCACGCGCTGGTGCCCGGGCGCGTGAGATTGTTTATGGCGCGCCCATGCCCGTCGCCGTGGAGCAGCAACTGCGTGACGCCTGGCGCGCCCTGAAAGCCGCCAGCGGCGAGTATTTGAGCGTGGCGGTGCGCAGTTCGGCCACTGCCGAAGACCTGCCCAACGCCAGCTTTGCTGGCCAGCACGAGACCTATCTCAATATCCTGGGCGAAGAGATGCTGGTGGATGCGGTCAAGCGCTGCCAGGCCTCGCTGTTCACCGACCGGGCAATTTCCTACCGCACCGACAACGGCTTTGACCACTTCAAGGTGTCGCTCTCGGTGGCGGTGATGCAGATGGTGCGCAGCGATTTGGCGTCCAGCGGGGTGATGTTCACCATCGACACCGAGTCCGGCCACCCCGATGTGGTGTTCATCACCGGCGCCTGGGGTTTGGGCGAAAACGTAGTGCAAGGCACGGTGGACCCGGACGAGTTTTATGTCCACAAACCTACTTTTCGGCAAGGCTTCAGGAGCGTCTTGCGCAAGACACTGGGCGACAAACAGGTGCGCATGGTGTACGCGCCGGGGCGCACGCGCGAGGCGGTCATCAACCGCCCGACCCCCCGGGCCGACCGGCGGCGCTACTGTCTGAGCGACGCCGATGTGCTGGTGCTGGTCGACGCCGCCATCAAGATCGAAGACCACTACAGCCGACTGGCCGGGGAGCATCGCGCCATGGACATTGAGTGGGCCAAGAACGGGCCGGAGGGTGAAATCTTCATCGTGCAGGCGCGCCCCGAAACCGCGATTTCGCAGCGCTCGGCCTTGTTGCTGGAGGAGTTTTTGCTCGACGATACCGCCACGGTGCGCGCCACGGGCCGTGCCGTCGGGGCCAAGATCGCGAACGGCCGCGTGCGGCTGGTGACTGATTCGCACCATCTGGCCGCGTTCCAGCCCGGCGAGGTGCTGGTGGCCGACACCACCACACCGGACTGGGAACCGGTGATGAAAACCGCTGCCGCCATCGTCACTAACCGGGGCGGGCGCACCTGCCATGCGGCCATCGTGGCGCGTGAACTGGGTATTCCGGCCGTGGTGGGCGCCGAGCATGCCAGCGAGGTGCTGCAGGATGGCGAGACGGTGACGGTGTCCTGCGCCGAAGGGGCGGTGGGCAAGGTTTATGAAGGGGCTGTGGCCTTTCACAAACAGGTGAGCGACCTGACCGATTTCAAGCGCCCGGCCACCGAAATCATGGTGAACCTGGGCAACCCGGAACTGGCGTTTCAGGTCAGCCAGATGCCGTGCGACGGCGTGGGCCTAGCGCGCATGGAGTTCATCATCAACGAACACATCAAGGTGCACCCGATGGCGGTGCTGCACCCAGAGCGCATCACCGATGTGGCCGAACGGGTGCGGGTGCTGGCGCTGTCGGTGGGCTACCAGGACGGCGCCAGTTATTTCATCGAGCGGCTGGCCGAGGGCGTGGGCACGATTGCGGCGGCCTTTTACCCGCGCCCGGTGATCGTGCGGCTGTCGGATTTCAAAAGCAATGAGTACGCCGCGCTGATGGGCGGGC
>CAJAFJ010000343.1 GCA_903938955.1 uncultured beta proteobacterium
GCGCATCACCCTGACGTTCGAGTCGCCGCAGCGCTTGCTGGAAGAGTTAAGGGGCCTGGGCCGCAATTTGCACCCGCAGCGGTTTGCCGGTTTGCGCGGGCGGCAATGGCAGGGTCAACTGCACCAGGCGCTGGCTCAGCAGCCGCTGCAGCTGACCTTTGAGGTGATTTACGGCCATGCCTTCAAACCCAAGCCGCGGCTGGATATGCGGGCTGAAACCGCTGTTTCTCTGGCGCAAATGCGCGAAACATTGCACCAGCGCAAGAGTTATCCCAATAATTCTTGAGAAAAGGGCTTGACGAATGTCGGCTGAAGCACAAGTTTATTAAAAATATTGCGTGAGTTAACGGGTAATCCCTGTGTGTTCCAAGTTCCTATTTTGCTAATAATGATCTGATACCGGGTCCGATGGCGCCTTGCGTTTTCTTTAACTGCGCGCGTTTATCGGATGGAATGGGGTCGATCTGAGGCAAAAAAGTGAACATGATGAAACGCATTTTCAAACCATTGACGGGTTTGCTGTCAGCCGCAAGCGCTTGGGCGGCTACCGCTCTGTTGACCGCCGCCCAGGCGGTTGGTGATCTGCCTGGCGGCCCGTCGGTTAATCAGCTGAATTTGCAGGCGCCCGCCACCCGCATTGCCGAAGACCAGGCCTGGCTGCACTGGTTCATGCTGATCTTGTGCACCGTGATTTTTGTTGCTGTGTTCGCGGTGATGTTCTATTCGATCTGGAAGCACCGCAAATCGGTGGGCCACAAACCAGCCAATTTCCACGAGTCGGTCACGGTTGAAATTATCTGGACCATCATCCCTTTCATCATCGTGATTTTGATGGCGCTGCCCGCCACCAAAGTGGTGGTCGCCATGAAAGACACCACCAGCGCCGACCTGACCATCAAGGTCACCGGCATGCAATGGAAGTGGGGCTACGACTACCTCAAGGGCGAAGGCGAGGGCATTGGCTTCCTCTCGGCGCTGGACAGTACACACCGCGAAATGTCCAACAACGGCGGCCCCAAGGCCGGCGAGGTGGTAGACGATTACCTGCTCAAGGTCGATCACCCGCTGGTGGTGCCGGTGAACAAAAAAATCCGCATCATCACCACCGCCAATGACGTGATTCACGCCTGGATGGTGCCCGCCTTTGGCGTGCAGCAAGCGGCTATTCCAGGCTTTGTGCGCGACACCTGGTTTCGGGCCGAAAAAATAGGCGACTTCTACGGCCAGTGCGCCCAGTTGTGCGGCAAGGAACACGCCTACATGCCAATCCATGTGAAGGTGCTGTCCGCCGAAGATTATTCCAAATGGGTAGCCGTTGAAAAGGTCAAGCTGGCCGCCAAGCTGGACGACCCGACCAAGGTCTGGACCGCCGAGGCGTTGAACGAGCGCGGCGCCAAGGTGTATGCCTCCAACTGCGTGGCGTGCCACCAGGCCAACGGCAAGGGCGGGGGACCAATCAAGCCGCTGGATGGCGCCGCAGTGGTGCTGGATGCTGACAAGAACAAGCAACTCCAGGTGCTGCTCAACGGTCAAAACAACGGCGCCATGCCGTCTTGGAAGCAGCTCAGCGACACCGAGATTGCCGCCGTTGTGACCTATACCAAAAATAATTGGTCGAACAAGACCGGCCAGCTGGTTCAGCCCGCTGACGTGACTGCCGCCCGCAAATAAGCCCAAGGACATCTGCATGAGTGCCGTTTTAGACCACCCCGCCCATCCCGCCCACGCCGGGCATCACGACCACCACACGCCCACGGGCTGGCGGCGCTGGGTGTTTGCCACCAACCACAAGGACATTGGCACGCTGTACATGCTGTTCAGCTTCACCATGCTGATGATTGGCGGCGTGCTGGCCTTGCTGATTCGGGCGGAGTTGTTCCAGCCCGGCTTGCAGTTTGTCAACCCCGAACTGTTCAACCAGCTTACCACCATGCACGGGCTGATCATGGTGTTTGGCGCCATCATGCCGGCCTTTGTCGGTTTTGCCAACTGGATGATCCCACTGCAAATTGGTGCCTCCGACATGGCGTTTGCGCGCATGAATAACTTCAGCTTCTGGCTGATGATTCCGGCGGGCGCGTTGCTCGCCACCTCGTTCTTCATGCCCGGTGGCGCACCCGCTGCGGGCTGGACCTTGTACGCGCCGCTGACCCTGCAAATGGGGCCGAGCATGGACACCGGCATCTTTGCGCTGCACCTGCTGGGCGCCTCCTCCATCATGGGGTCGATCAACATCATCGTCACCA
>CAJAFJ010000344.1 GCA_903938955.1 uncultured beta proteobacterium
ATGTGCTTTTTTGATCCGACCATGCAAGATTCGGTGAATGCCCGTGCCAGTCTGGAGTCCGATCTGCGCGAAGGCATTTTGCTCGGGCAATTCCTGCTTTTTTACCAACCCCAAGTAGATGCTGTGGGCCGTGTCACAGGCGCCGAGGCCTTGTTGCGCTGGCGCCACCCGGTGCGCGGCATGGTGTCGCCGCTTGAGTTTATTGGCTTGGCTGAAGAAACCGGGCAAATTTTGGTGCTGGGCAACTGGGTGCTGGAGACCGCTTGTCAGCAGTTGCTGGCTTGGGCCAGGGACCCTTTGCTTGCGCACCTGAGCCTGGCGGTGAATGTGAGTGCCCGGCAGTTTAGCGAGCCGGACTTTGCCGATTATTTGCTCGGTCTGCTGGATCACACCGGCGCCAACCCGAAGTACCTCAAACTGGAGCTGACGGAAAGCATGCTGGTGGACAATCTGGAAGACATCGTCACCAAAATGTCGAAGCTGCGCGAGCGCGGCATTGGTTTCTCGCTGGACGATTTTGGCACCGGCTATTCCTCACTCTCTTACCTCAAGCGACTGCCGCTGGACCAGCTCAAGATTGACCAGTCTTTTGTGCGTGATGTGCTGGTCGACGCCAACGACGCCGCCATCGCCCGAACCATCGTTTCACTGGCCCAGAGTCTGGGGCTTTCCGTCATCGCGGAAGGGGTCGAAACGGATGAGCAACGCGATTTTCTTGCGCAAAACGGTTGCCACGCTTACCAAGGCTATCTGTTCAGTCGCCCCCTTGCCCAACAGGACTTTGAGAAGTTTCTGATCTCCAACCTAACTATTCACTAACCCTGTTTCATGGCCGATTTTTCACCGCTCTCCACCATCAAGCGCTTGGCTAGTTCGCAAGCGTCGCCTCCAGCGCCGGCACAACTCGGACGTTTCGAATTACGAAAAATTTTGGGCAAGGGCGCCCAGTCGGTTGTCTGGCTGGGGTTTGACCCACGGCTTGAACGCGAGGTCGCCATCAAGCAGATGAAGGTGGGACAGGGTGCTGACGCCCGTGTCATCGCCCAGTGGCTGCAGGAGGCCCGCAGTGTCAGCCGCCTGAACCATCCCAACATTGTTCCGGTGTTTGAGGCCGATGTGCAAGAGCAGCAGCCCTACCTGGTGTTTGAGTACGTGGCAGGTCAGACCTTGGCGGCCATGATCAGCCAGCGCGGGGCTTTGCCGCCCGCCGAGGCAGTGGCCTTGATGCTGGATGTGCTGGACGCGCTGGACGCCGCCCATGCCGCAGGCGTGGTGCATCGCGACTTGAAGCCCTCCAACGTGCTGGTCAATGCCTTGGGTCGGGCGCGGGTGATGGACTTTGGCATTGCTGCCCGCATGGATGAGGCGTCTGTGGGCGCGAGTACCACCACCAGTGGCACGCCTGGTTACCTGGCGCCCGAGGCGGCAAAGGGCCTGCCCGCGACACCACAGGTTGATATTTTTTCGGCCGGTATCGTGCTGGCTGAAATGCTCTTGGGCAAACGGCTGATTGCCGAGGCTGATCCGCTGCGTGCCATTTACCGGGCCATCAATGAGCAGCTGACCTTGCCTAAAGACCTCGCAGGGGTCGACGATGCCTTGCGCGCCGTGGTGCTGCGCGCCTTGGCGCTGGACCCGGCGCAGCGTCACACCAGTGTCAAGGTGTTTCGCGATGAATTGGCCAAATGGTCCAGACCGGTGCCTGCCGCACAAGGGGCGGCGGATGGCGCTAGCAGTGGCAGCAGCACGCTCGATTTTTTGCTGCGCCGCATGCGCCACAAAAGCGATTTTCCGGCGATGTCAGACGCGGTGGTTCGCATCCAGGGCATGGCCACTTCCGAGACCGAAAGCGTCAACAGCGTTACCAATGAAATCCTCAAGGATGTGGCGCTCACCAACAAATTGCTGCGGCTGGTCAACAGCGTTCACTACAGCCGTGGCGGCAGCATCAGCACCGTGTCGCGGGCGGTCAGCCTGGTCGGTTTTAACGGCATTCGCAACATGGCGCTCAGCCTCGTGCTGTTGGAGCACATGCAGGACAAGGCCCAGGCCGTGGTGCTGAAAGAAGAGTTTTTGCGCTCCCTGATGGCCGCCTCCATCGCCTCCGAGTTGTGTTTGTCGGCGCGGGAAACCGAAGAGGCCTTTATCGGCGCCATGTTCCATAACCTGGGGCGTTTGCTGGCGCAGTTTTACTTCTCAGAGGAGGCCCAAACGATTCGCACGCTGGTGTCGTCAACCCGCCAGCCGGTCAGCGAAGCCACCGCTTCGGCCAGTGTGCTGGGCATCAGTTTTGAAGAATTGGGTATCGGTGTGGCCCAAGTCTGGGGCTTGCCTGACAGCATTCAACGCTGTATGCGCAAGCCGGTGGGTGAGCCGCCTAACCGGGTGCCTGCTGACGCCATGGAGCGTCAGCGCTGGACCTCTATGGCCGCCAATGACATGGCCGACGTGATGTTGCACACTGACCCCAAGGCGGTTGACGGGCAACTGGCACTCGTGGCCAAAACCTACGCTAAAACGCTGGGGGTGACCACCGGGGACATGCAGTCAGCCACCGTGGTCGCGCGTAAAAAATTGATCGACATGGCCGTTGCCATGGACATTGTGGTCAAGCCCGGCTCCGCCGCCGCCAAATTGCTGAAGCACCCAGAAGACGTTGCGGGCAGTCATCATGAACAGGGTATGGATTCGCCAGACACCTTGTCGCCGCTGGAGCTGCATGCCACCCAAACGGCCCTGTCGCCGGAACAAGAAGACTCCGCCGTGTTGGCCGGCGCGCCGCCTGTCAAACACGTGGCGCAAGTGCTGGCGGCAGGCATTCAGGACATCACCAATGCCTTGGTGGAAGAGGTCAAACTCAGCGACTTGCTGCGCATGATTCTGGAAACCATGCTGCGGGCAATGGACTTTCAGCGCATAATTTTTTGCATGCGCGACCCCAAGACGGACACCTTGACCGGGCGCTTTGGCCTGGGCAGCAATGTCGACACGATGGTCAAAGGATTTCGCGTGCCCTTGCAACCGGGCACGGTGGATTTGTTTACGGCGGTCTGCCTGAAGGGTGCGGATGCCATGATCAGCGATGCGACTGAGGCCCACATCGTCAAACGCCTGCCGCAGTGGTATTGCAAACAGATCAACGCGCCCACTTTTTTACTGTTGCCCGTGACCATCAAGGGGCGGCCGTTTGGCTTGATTTATGCGGACAAGGCTGAGAAAGGCGAGTTGGTTCTGGATGAAAAAGAACTCTCCTTGCTGCAGACCTTGCGCAATCAGGCGGTGATGGCGTTCCGCCAGTCGTCCTGATGATGGGGCCGTATTGATCTGGAAATGGAATTATTGAGCGGTCCAGCCGCCGTCCATATTCCACGCCACACCGCGCACATTGTTCCCCGCAGGTGAGCAGAAGAAGACGGCGAGGGCGCCTAACTCGGCAGGCGTGGTGAACTGTTTGGACGGCTCTTTTTCGCTCAGCAGCAGGTTAGTCGCCTCCTGTACGCTGACGCCGAGTGCGACAGCTTTGGCATCCACCTGCTTTTGCACCAGCGGGGTCAGCACCCAGCCGGGGCAGATTGCGTTGCAGGTGACGCCAGACGTGGCGTTTTCCAGCGCCGTCACTTTGGTCAGGCCCAGCACGCCATGTTTGGAGGCCACATAGGCTGATTTTTCAATCGACCCCACCAAACCGTGAATGGAGGCCACGTTGATGATGCGGCCCCAGCCCTTGCCGTTGTCAGCCGCCTGCATGGCGGGCAGGGCGAGGCGGGTGGTGTGAAACGCGCTGCTCAGGTTGATGGCGATGACGGCGTCCCAGCGCTCCAGCGGGAAGTTTTCGATGCGCGACACATGTTGGATGCCGGCGTTGTTGACCAGAATATCCACTTG
>CAJAFJ010000345.1 GCA_903938955.1 uncultured beta proteobacterium
AAACCAGTCCGGTCATCACTTGGGGTTCCTTGGCATTTTGTTCATGATCAAGCCAGCAAAGGCCGCGGTTGCTGCCCGCCGTATGGCATCATTCAAAAGCACCGTGGCTGCATTGATGTGTCACGCGACCCCTTCATTCACCTCGCACGTCAAGCGCAGAATAGCCCATCGCCCATGACCGAACTTAACCCTTTGCCCGCACCGGCCACTGCCCGACTGCCGACGATCTTGTGCGTCGACGATGAGCCCAATATTCTGTCGTCGCTGAAGCGGCTGTTTCGTGCCAAAGGCTTTCAGGTCCGCCTGGCCGAGAGCGGCGCGGCCGGTCTGGCCTTGCTGGAGAGTGAACCGGTTGATCTTGTGATTTCCGACATGCGCATGCCCGAAATGGACGGCACGCAGTTTCTCGCGCAGGTCAGGGTGCGCTGGCCCGACACGGTGCGGCTGTTGCTGACCGGTTACTCGGACATCAATTCCATCATTGACGCCATCAACCGGGGCGAAATCTTTCGCTACATTGCCAAGCCTTGGGATGACAACGACATTGTGCTGATCGTGCGCCAGGCCCTTGAACGTAAGGAGCTGGAGCAGGAGAAAAAACGGCTTGAAGCGCTGACCTTCCAGCAAAACGAGGCGCTCAAGGCGCTCAACGCCAGCCTGGAAGCCCGGGTACAAGAGCGCACCCACGAGCTCAGCGTGGCCAATGACAAGCTCAAAGCCAACTACGTCACCACGCTCAAGGTGTTTTCAACGTTGATCGACATGCGGGGTGGCAACTTGGCCGGGCACGCCCGCCGTGTGGCCGATATGGCGCGGCGGATTGCCCTGAAGCTGGAGCTCGACAGCAAACTGGTGCAAGAGATATTTGTGGCCGGCCTGTTGCATGAAATTGGCAAGGTCGGCTTCGCTGATGAGCTGCTCGGCATGCCGGTCGGCATGATGAAACCGCCGCAACTCGACATCTACCGCAAGCACACGGTGTTGGCCGAACAACTGCTGCTGCCCCTGCCCGATTTGAAAGACGTTTCTGACCTCATCAGTGGCCAGTTTGAACGCTTTGATGGGACTGGTTTTCCGGCGCAACTCGCGGCCGAGGCAATACCGATCGGCACGCGCATTCTGACCCTGGCCAGTGATTACGACAACATGCGAATAGGGGCGCTGACGCACAACAAGCTCACCTCAGAAGAAGCCAAGATCATCATCACGCACAGCAGCGGCAAGCGCTATGACCCGCAGGTGGTGGCGGCGTTCATGGATTTGACCGGCGGTGCGCAGCGCGAGGAAGCCGAGCGCGCGAAGGTGCGTGAACGCGCCGTGACCTCGGGTGAGATGCTGGCGGGCATGGTCTTGTCGCGTGACCTGATCACGACCAGCGGGCTGCTGATGCTGTCCATCGACCATATGCTCGATGAACGCCTGATCCAGAAGATTCGGGACTTCGAGAAAACCGGCAACATGAAGCTGACCGCCTGGATTCGCGCTGAATAGCGTGTCGACGAAGGCGCCGGTCAAGCAATAGGCAGCCAGACCGTGAACCGGCTGCCCTGGCCGGGTTCGCTCTGGACGTCAATTCGGCCCCCGTGTTTGTGCGCGATGATGTCCCAGGAAATAGACAGGCCCAGCCCGGTGCCTTTCCCCACTGGTTTGGTGGTGAAGAAGGGCTCGAACAGGCGCTGGCGCACGCTCTCCGTCATGCCACAACCGGTGTCGGCGATCTCAACCCAGACCTGTTGGTCCGCGCTGCCGCTGCGCAAGGTGATGCTGCCGTGGCCCTCAATCGCCTGCACCGCATTGAGCAGCAGGTTCATGAACACCTGGTTGATCTGCCCGGCCACGCAGTGCACGTGGGGCAGGGGCTGCAAGTCCCGCACGATATCGACTTTGCCGCGGAGTTGGCTGGCGACCACGTGCAGCGTGTTTTCAAGGCCTGCCAGCAGGTCGGCCGGGCTCTTCTCGTCGCTGTCAGGATGGGCGAAATCTTTCAGGGACTGCACGATGTGCTTGACCCGGTCCAGCCCGTCTTGCGACTCCTGGAGCAGGGCGGCCAGGTCGTCGCGCAGGTAGGGCAGGTCGGCGGCGCTCTTCAGTTGCTGCAGGCGCGCGGCCAGTGCGGGCGACTCGGCCGGGCTCACCTCCGTCGCATCAATGAGCGCAAGCAACTGCGTGGTGTAGAGCCGCAGCGTGCCCAGGTTGGAGTTGACGAAGCCAATCGGGTTGTTGATCTCGTGCGCCACGCCCGCCGCCAGTTGGCCGACGGCAGCCATCTTTTCAGATTGCACCAGTTCCCGCGAACGGGCGGCGACTTTTTCTTCCAGCCGTTCGTTGGCTTCGGTCAAGCCCTTGTTTTGCAGCGCCAGTACGTGGTACAGCTGGTGCATGGCCGCCAGCAGAATGGCGCTGGTGTTGTCGGCCTGCTGTTGCTCGTGCGCCAGCGCCGCCTCGGCATCCACGCCTTGGGCGACGAGCGCGATCTGCCGCGCCATCGACTGGTCTTCTTCAAGAATATGGAACGTCAGCCAGGAGGACAAAAAACCC
>CAJAFJ010000346.1 GCA_903938955.1 uncultured beta proteobacterium
GCATCAACCCAGTACCGCCTTGACCGCAGCGGCCACGGCAATCCCGACCAGAACCCCAGCGGCAATCTCGGTCCGGGTATGCCCGATGCGTTCACGCAAGATTTGATGATCAACAACGGATGCAGCGAGTTGGTTAATCGCCACTGCCTGCTTGCCAATTTGCCGACGCAGGCTGTTGGCATCGAGCATTACGATAAAAGCCAGCGTAATGGCGACACCAAAAGCCGGATGGCCGATCCCTTCCTTGAACGCAATCAGCGCCGCCATACTGCTGACGATGGCGCTATGGTTGCTCGGCAGGCCACCGTAGCCAATCAAACCAAAAGCCAGTTGTCTGGCCTTGATGCTGTTAATACAAAATTTAGAAACCCCGGCCACCAGCCAGGCCAGAAAAGGTGTCAGTACGTAAGAAAAATCCATATTCAACCCTTATTACCCCTTCGCCGGCCAGAGCGCCCAGCCACAAGCAGCAATCCAAAGAACAACCGTCAACAGCAGCTGCCAGTCAGTCAGCAAGGCATCGGTCGGCGACTCGCCACCATCCAGCGCTTCGACCACATACCAGTAACGAAACAGACCAAACAGCACTAAAGGCACCGTAATCACCAACTGCGGTTTAGCCGACATGACGAACATGCTGTAGAACACCCGCGCGCCTGTGGCGGCCATCTCGGCATAACGATCAACCAGCGCCAGTGAGTATTTTTCCAGCACCTTGCGTCCCTCGGTACCGCTTTGGCTCAGTTCCTGCCGTCGCTTCACTGCCGCAAGATAAAGCGCCAGGCAAAGCGTGGTGACGAACATCCAGGAAGAAACTGGCACAACCAGGGCCATTGCGCCGGCATAGACACGCAGCACAAAGCCGATCGCAATCGTGAAGATATCAACCACCGGCTGGTGCTTGAGAACAAAGGTGTAAGCCAGGTTCAGAATCAGGTAGGAAACGATGACCAGCATCACATTAGGCGCCATGAACCAGGCCCCGAACAAAATGGCGTAAAGGACAGCCAAAAACCCCAGTGCAGCAGGTATCGAGACGATGCCTGCCGCCAGAGGACGAGTCCTTGATTTGGTCAAATGGCGGCGATCATGCTCAATGTCGCGCAGATCATTGACGATGTAGGTCGCCGAAGAGGCCAGGCAGAACAACAAGACCGCCAGCAAGGCATGCTGCACCGCACTGGCATCGAGAAAAGCCCCGGAAAAAATCAGCGGGGCCAGGACAAATCCATTCTTGACCCATTGTTTGGGCCGCATCAGATTGATCAAGCCCTGCAATTGGCTGAGTGCTGAGGAAGGGGGTACGGTAAAATTCATATTTTTCAATCAGGGCTTTTTCGAGTCTGGCGCAATGAGACTGGCCATTACCTATGCGATTCTCGCATTGATTGCGACCGCTGCGAACATCGGCGCCCAAGACCTTGTCATCCGTGGCTATAGCGGAGCCTATGACATCATGCTTTCCATGGTGATAGGTACCGGCTGTGGACTGGTCGTCAAGTATATCCTCGACAAACGTTATATTTTTCGTTTTCGTGCCCGCAATGCAGTGCATGATAGCCAGACCTTCGTGCTTTACACCGTAATGGGTCTGGCAACGACAGTGATTTTCTGGGGTTTTGAGTTCGGATTCGAGTATCTTTTTGCGACCAAGGAAATGCGCTACCTCGGCGGCATCATCGGCCTGGCAATCGGTTACCTGACCAAATACCACCTCGACAAACGCTACGTATTTCGCACCGATCAAGCATGAAGACTGTTTCTTCATGGGGACGTCTCAGCGCCCTGCCCCACCATGTGGTCAGTCTGAGCAATCCGGCGCAGGTCAAAAACCTGATCATGGACCGGCAACTGCCAGGGCTGGCACACGGCATGGGCCGCAGCTATGGTGATGTCTGCCTGAATCCGGACGGGCTGTTATGGCTCACCACGGGGCTAGATCACTTGATTGCTTTCGACGACCGTAC
>CAJAFJ010000347.1 GCA_903938955.1 uncultured beta proteobacterium
ATATCCCCCAAATGGGGGATATTGAGTGGTGAGAAACGACTGAAAAGCAGTCGATGCAGAGTTGCTGGGCCGTTGGGCCGCCGAAAGATACCTCTGTGGTGTTGGGTCAGGGCTGGCAGCTATAAATTTAGAAGTGGACCATTCGATCAACATTGACCGGGCAAAATCAAAGCATGACGCCGCCCTCTGCCAATCCACCCGCCAAACCCCTGACCGGCCCGCAAAAAGCCCTGCGCACGCTCGGGTTGGTGCGGCCGATTGACTTGGCGCTGCACCTGCCGTTGCGCTATGAGGATGAAACCCGCATCGTCAAACTGTGTGACGTGCGCGAGGGCGAGGTGGCGCAGATCGAAGGTGTGGTGACCCACTGCGAGGTCAAGATCACCGGCCATCGCCAGTTGCTGGTGACGCTCGACGATGGCACGGAGACTTGCACGCTGCGATTTTTTAGCTTCTACCCGACGCAGCAAAAAGCGCTGGCCGTGGGCAGCCACATCCGGGCGCGGGGTGAGATTCGGGGCGGTTTTGCCGGACTGCAGATGATGCACCCGGCGTTCAAGCCCGCTGGCGGTGATTTGGCGAACGCGTTGACGCCCGTTTACCCGACGGTGGCCGGTTTGCCGCAAGCCTACCTGCGCCGGGCGGTGCAGGGCGGGCTGGCCCGCGCCGAGTTGAGTGACACGGTGTTGCCTGCGGATTTGCAGGCGATCGGCCTGCAGCCCCAGTGGAATATGCGTGAGGCGCTGTCGTTTTTGCATAATCCGACGCCGGATGTGGCGCTGGCCACGCTCGAAGACCACAGTCACCCGGCCTGGCAGCGCCTGAAGGCCGAGGAGTTGCTGGCGCAGCAACTGTCGCAACTGCAAGCCAAGCGCGCCCGCGATTTGCTGCGTGCGCCGGTGCTGGCGCCGAAGCCGGTACCAGCGCCAGGGCTAAAGCCCGCGCCGAGTCGGCCAAAGTCTTTGATCCTGCCCGCTGACGACTTAGCCGTTCGCTCTGAGCTGGTCGAAGGGGTGTCCACCCCGCCGAATGGGCCACTGCCCCTGTACGAGCAGTTACTGGCCGTGCTGCCATTCCAGCTGACCGCTGCGCAAGCCCGCGTCTGTGCAGAAATCAGGGGCGATCTGCGCAAGCCGGTGCCCATGCACCGCCTGTTGCAAGGTGATGTCGGCTCGGGCAAAACCGTGGTGGCGGCGCTGGCGGCGGCCATTTGCATTGACGCCGGTTGGCAGTGCGCCCTGATGGCGCCGACCGAAATTCTGGCGACGCAGCACTTTGCCAAACTGGTGAGCTGGTTGGAGCCGTTGGGCATCAAGACCGCCTGGCTCACCGGCAGCCAGAAGACCAAAGAGCGGCGCGAGATGCTGGCGCTGATTGCCAGCGGCGAGGCCGGGCTGGTGGTGGGCACGCACGCCATCATTCAGGACAAGGTGGTGTTCAAAAACCTGGCGCTGGCCATCATCGACGAGCAGCACCGCTTTGGCGTGGCGCAACGGCTGGCGCTGCGCAGCAAGTTGACGGCCCAGACGGACGCCTCGCAGCCCGTGAGTGCCATCCATGGTGAAGGTTCAGCGGGGGACGTGGCAACATTGCCACGGGCGCAGACCTTGCCCGTGGCTGACTCGATGCAGAATGAGCCAACTGGCGCCGCGCCCCCATCCCCGCTGGAGCCGCATTTGCTGATGATGACCGCCACCCCGATTCCGCGCACGCTGGCCATGAGTTATTACGCCGATCTGGATGTCTCCACCATCGACGAGCTGCCGCCCGGGCGCACGCCCATCATCACCAAGGTGGTGAACGACGCGCGGCGCGACGAGGTGATTGAGCGCATTCGCGCCCAGCTGACCGAGGGGCGGCAAATTTACTGGGTCTGCCCGCTGATTGAAGAAAGCGAGGCGCTGGACCTGAGCAACGCCACCGAAACCCACGCCCAGTTGAGCGCGGCGCTGCAGGGCTGTGTCGGGCCGACGGGCGTGCCGCTGCAAATCGGGCTCTTGCACTCGCGCATGCCGGTGGCCGAGAAGAAGGCGGTGATGGCCTTGTTCACCAGCGGTGTCATGGGCGTGCTGGTCAGCACCACGGTGATCGAGGTGGGCGTGGACGTGCCCAATGCCTCGCTGATGGTGATTGAGCACGCCGAGCGTTTTGGCCTGAGTCAGTTGCACCAGTTGCGCGGCCGGGTCGGGCGCGGTGCGGCGGCGTCGGCCTGCGTGCTGCTGTATTCCACCGGTGATGCGCCGCGCCTGGGGGAGACGGCCCGCGCCCGCCTGAAAGCCATGGCCGAGACCAACGATGGTTTTGAGATCGCCCGGCGTGACCTGGAGATTCGCGGACCCGGCGAGTTTCTGGGCGCGCGCCAGTCCGGGGCGGCGATGTTGCGTTTTGCCAATCTGGAAACCGACGGCGACTTGCTGGACTGGGCGCGCCGCCTGGCCCCGGTGATGCTGGACCGCCACCTGGCGCTGGCCGAAAAACATGTGCAGCGCTGGCTGGGGACCAAGGCAGAGTATTTGAAGGCCTAGTCCGCCGGACCCGATCTTATGGCTGACGCGGGTCAGAGGGGCGATTCTGGAATGCCCGGCAATCCACGTATTGCCGACAATCGTTGCGGGCGCTGCGCCACCAGTCCAGCAACTGCTGGAAGCTGCCACCAAAGCTGCGTTCAAGAAGCTCCTCTGCCACCATCGAGCAGTTCGCGGCGGAGTCCATACTGAGGAACGTGCTTGATGCCAACTGGTCACATTCGAGATAGCCGATCTTGAGTTCGGCCTCCGACAGCGCTTTCAAATGGTCGCGGTCAGGGGCTTGCGCATGGCTGCCGACGACGGCCAGCGTCAGCATCATCACGACCGCTTTCAACACTAAGTTTGCCATCGCACTCTCCCCATACGTTATCAGCATCAATAACCAATAATAGAAGGCGGAATCCCTATGTCGCCTTGTTGGTTGTCAATATATGGAAGGTCCCGTCGATGACCCGGATGCCCTGTTGGACATTGATGGCGCAATGGGGAAGGTCCATCTCATGCGCCACTATTGGCGTTGCTGATGGGCCCCTCGTTTCAGGGCAATTGCGACAGGTAATCGGCCACCGCCTTGGTTTCCAACTCGGTCAGACGCGAGGCAACCAGGTGCATGACTTCGTTGTCATTGGTGCGCGCCCGCTGGTTGAAGTCTTTCAGCTGACTCATCAAATAGCGCGAATTTTGCCCTGCCAGCCGTGGCAGCGTGACTGTGCCGTGGGCGGTGTCGCCGTGGCAACTGGCACACGCGGGCAGGCCCGACCAGCTGTTGCCTTTTTTGTAGATGTACTGACCGACCGGCAGCAAGTCTTCGTCTGACACCCGGTTGACCTTGGCGGGTTTGCCCGCAAAAAAGGCAGCCAGCTCGGTGATGTTTTGCTCGGACAGGTCCGCCACTTGCGGCGCCATGACATCGCTCACCCGTTTACCCGCCTTGAAGTCGCGCAACTGCTTGGTCACGTACTGCGGATTTTGCGCTGCCAGCGACGGAAAAATGGGCGAGGACGACTGGCCCTGCGCGCCGTGGCAGGTCGAGCAGCGTTGCGCCACCAGGTCGGCCGCAGTTAGTTCGATGGCCAAGGCCTGTCCCGCCATGAGCGCGCCGGTGAGTGTGATCCAGAGGTGTTTCATGTGTGTCTCCTGCGTTGTGGGGCCGAAAACCCGGCCTGTGTGGGTAAATAGCTTTAGCAGCGTACCCGAGTTTTGCGCAGGCGGTGCTCTGCGTTGACAATAGCGCCATGACTCTCACTGAACTTAAATACATTGTGGCGGTGGCCCGCGAGCGGCATTTTGGCAAAGCGGCCGAGGCCTGCTTTGTGTCCCAGCCCACGCTCTCTGTGGCGGTTAAGAAGTTGGAGGATGAACTGGAGGTCAAGCTCTTTGAACGCAGCGCCAATGAGGTGTCTGTGACGCATCTGGGCGAAGAAATTGTGCGCCAGGCCCAGAGCGTGCTGGAGCAGGCGGCCGTCATCAAGGAGCTTGCCAAGCGCGGCAAAGACCCTTTGAGCGGGCCGCTCACGCTGGGCGTGATCTACACCATCGGGCCGTATTTGCTGCCCGATCTGGTGCGCCAGATGATTGCGCACAATCCGCAAATGCCGCTCATCCTGCAGGAGAATTTCACCGTCAAGCTGCTGGAAATGTTGCTCACCGGGGAGATTGACTGCGCCATTCTGGCCGATCCTTTTCCCGATGCGGGCTTGGCCATTGCACCGCTTTACAACGAGCCGTTCATGGCCGCCGTGCCCACCACCCATGTGCTGGCCGGGCAGGACCAGGTGACGACCGATGAACTCAAGCGCGAGACCATGCTGCTGCTGGGCAGCGGCCACTGTTTTCGCGACCATGTGCTGGAGGTGTGTCCCGAGTTCGCCCGTTTTTCCAGCAACGCCGAGGGCATTCGCAAGAGTTTTGAAGGCTCGTCGCTGGAGACCATCAAGCACATGGTGGCGGCGGGCATGGGGGTCACGCTGGTACCGCGTCTGAGCGTGCCAAAAGAGGCTTTGTCGGCCACGCCCCGACGCAAGCGCGATGAAGACCCGCATATCAAATACCTGCCGTTTGCGGGCGACCCACCTATGCGTCGCGTGGTGCTGGCCTGGCGGCGCAGTTTTACCCGTTATGAAGCAATTGCCGCCTTGCGCAACGCCATTTATGCTTGTGAGCTGCCGGGAGTGCAGCGTCTTTCTTGATGGCTTGTCGACGTATTTTGTGATTGAACCTGCGCCTTTAATGGGCGTTTCACCCTGTAACCACTATCTGAATAGCGAGCCAATGAATAGCAGCGCCATGAATTTACCGTCTTCCCGCCTGGCCTTGTACCTGGACCTGATTCGCTGGAGTCGCCCGGCCGGTTGGCTGCTGCTGCTGTGGCCGACCTTGAGTGCCTTGTGGATTGCCGCCAACGGCTTTCCCGGCTGGCATTTGTTGGGGGTGTTCACGCTGGGCACGGTCCTGATGCGCAGTGCCGGGTGTTGTATCAACGACGTGGCCGACCGCGAGTTTGACCGGCACGTCAAGCGCACGGCGCAGCGCCCGGTGACGACCGGCGCGGTGACGGTCAAAGAGGCGCTGGGGCTGGGCGCCGGGCTGGCGCTGCTGGCGCTGGCGCTGGTGCTCACCACCAACGCCGCCACCGTGGTCTGGTCGCTGGGGGCGTTTGCGGTCACGCTGGCTTATCCGTATGCCAAGCGTTATGTCGCCATGCCGCAGGCGGTGCTGGGCGTTGCGTTCAGCTTTGGTATTCCAATGGCTTTTCTGGCGGTGCCGGGCGGCGCGGAATTCAGTGTGTCGAACGTGTTCAGCCGTGTGCCTGCGCTGGCCTGGTGGTTGATGCTGGGCAACTTGTGCTGGGTGCTGGCCTATGACACCGAGTACGCCATGGTCGACCGGGACGATGACCTGAAGATTGGCATGAAAACTTCGGCCATCACACTGGGGCGACTGGATGTGCCAGTGGTCATGCTGTGCTACCTGATTTATATAGCGATTTGGGCTCTGGCCTTTATTTCATATGCGCAAGGCGCTCTGTTTTATATAGCGCTTGGGTTGGCGCTGGTGCAGGTGGGCTGGCATTTCACCCTGATCCGCAGTCGCTCGCGGGACGGTTGCTTCAAGGCGTTTCGCCTGAACCACTGGCTGGGCTTGACTGTGTTTGCGGGCATTGCCGCCAGCTACGCCCTGAAATGAAAAAACCGCCCGGGTGGGCGGTTTGTCGTGTGACGGTTGAGTGAGGCGTTAGCCGCCAAACTCGTCGCCCAACTCCTTCGCCCGCAACCCGGCGGCCTGCATGGCCCGGACAAAGTGGGCTTTCATCTGGTCGTTTTCCATCGAGGTGAGGGCCGCGTAGGTGGTGCCGCCCTTGGACGTGACGCGCTGGCGCAGGGTCTCGGGCGTCTCGTCCGAGGCGCGGGCCAGCTCACCGGCGCCGATGAAGGTGGCCACGGCCAGCTGGTAGGCCTGGTCGCGCGTGAGGCCCATGCCGGTGCCCGCGTCCACCATGGCTTCCATGAAATAAAACATGTACGCCGGGCCGGAGCCGGACAGGGCCGTCACCGCGTCCAGCTGCGCTTCGGCGTCAAGCCACAGAAACTGGCCGGTGGTGGCGATCACCTCTCCGACCCATTGTTTGTTCTCGGGCGTGACGCCGGGGCGCGCAAACAGGGCGGTGATGCCCTTGCCGATCAGCGCCGGTGTGTTGGGCATGGCGCGCACCACGCGGTCGGTGCCCAGCCAGTGCGCAATGCTGTCGCTGCGAATACCGGCGGCCACGCTCAAATGCAGGGCGTTCTGGGTGTGC
>CAJAFJ010000348.1 GCA_903938955.1 uncultured beta proteobacterium
ACCTTTCTCCAGACAGCAAAACTTTAATTTCAAATGACTATAAGTCTGTTAAGAGATGGGATTTTGAAACTGGGCGAATGTTAGATAGCTGGGATGCGCCTTCAAATATTGCGCTTCATAAGGCGTTCTTTTCTTCCTCTGGAGAATATTGGGTTCGAGATCAAGAAGACATAGTTCGAGACCTAAAAACATGGCAACCCGCTGCAACTCAAGAACGTGAAAAGATTGCCTTGAATATAAATGGCCTAGAGGCCGTTGTCGATGGGAATTCGGTTGTATTGCGTGAAAAAGGTGCGTCTGTTTGGAAAGCGCGCCTTATTTCCTTCAACGACGGGCACTGGGCCGTCACCGATCCAGAAGGCCGTTTCGATGTTGCCGACCTCGAAGACATGCCGCACCTGCACTGGGTGATGCCTGACGATCCTATGACTCCTCTCCCCTTGGAAATCTTCATGCGCGACTATTACGAGCCGCGTTTGCTGCCACGCATCTTGAACGGCGAAAAACTCAAACCCGTTCGCGCGCTGGGCGAACTGAATCGCGTTCAGCCTGAAGTGAAGATTATCGGCATCGAACCCGACTCAGAGACGGGCTACGTCAAGGTAAGCGTCGAAGCCACAGGTGCGAGCCGTGCCTATACTTCGGACGGAAAGCCAATCGCCACAGCCGCCCACGACCTGCGCCTGTTTCGCAACGGACAGATGGTGGGCTATGCCGAAGGCCAGCTGGCTGAGGCTGGCGGCAAGCCATTCCAGCGCAGCTTCCGTGTGCGTCTGCCGAGTGGTATGGCTCCACTAAATTTCACGGCTTACGCTTTCAACGATGACCGAGTTAAGAGTTCTACCGCCCACCAGACTTACACGCCACAGGACGCCATCGTCGTCGGCAAGCCCCGCGCTTACCTCATCACGGTCGGTGTGAATCGCCACGACAACCCCGCATGGAATCTGCGCTATGCCGCCAACGATGCGCGGCAGATCGGGCAGAGTCTTGCTCCGCTTTTAAAGAAACAGAACAGTTATGAGGATGTTGTCACTATTCCGCTCATCTCGGACAGCGAAGGCCGTGACCTCGCCACCAAGGCCAACATCAAAGCCGTGCTCGATTTGCTTGCCGGACGCAAGGCGGATGTCAGCGCCATTCTCGGCGGCGACAAGCTGCGCCAGGCTACGCCGGATGATCTTGTGCTCATCAGCTTCTCCGGACACGGCTATGGCGAAAGCGGCCTGTTCTATCTGATCCCCGGTGACACCGGCGCGGGAAGCGGCAGAGAGATTAAGCCCGAGCTAACCGCCCATGCCATCTCCAGCGATGAGTTGAGCGCCTGGCTCAGGGATGTGGATGCCGGAAACATGGCGATGATCGTCGATGCGTGTCATTCGGCTGCAAGCGTGGGCGACGAATTCAAACCCGGCCCGATGGGCAGCCGAGGGCTTGGGCAACTGGCTTTCGACAAAGGCATGCTCATTCTGGCCGCCAGCCAGGCCGACGACGTGGCGCTGGAAAGCGACTTGATCAAACAGGGGCTGCTCTCTTTTGCACTGGTAGAGAACGGTCTGGAAAGTCAGCAGGCGGACTTCAAACCGAAAGACAAGAAGATCACGCTCGAAGAGTGGCTGAGCTACGGCGTCAGCCGCGTGCCGTCACTGGCGGAGGAAGTAAAAAGCGGTACGGTGGTCGCCTCGCGTGGTGCAGTGCGCACCGCAGCCGGCGAATTGAAAAAGACTCGCGTCATCCAGCAACCGTCGCTGTTCGACTTCGCCAAAGGCCGGCGCGATGCGGTGTTGGAGACGGGTTTGAAGTAAGACTAATCCTGAAAACTAGCAAAGTGGGGAGTTGTAAGTCCATTGAAAACACCCAATAGGAAGATCATGAACGTTACCCGCTCCACATTGCTCAGCTTGTTAAGCGCCAGCCTGCTTTTTCTTGTGCCGCCCCTGCTTCATGCCGAGACACTGTCAAACGATTCGGCGGCGGTTAATGCGCCCACCGACGTAGTAGAAAATATATGCGGCACAAACGTGTCGATAAAAGTGGAACTAACCATTTTTCGACCTACTGGCGAATGTTGTCACCATCAAGCACATAGCACCCATCAGGCGAGCTTCCAACGCCATCGCCAGGGTGGATTTCCCAGAGGCGGAAAGATCGGTCAGCCACACCACTCCACCACTGTGACCGAACTTGTGATTGCGCGCGTCCTGACTGACACTGTGCTCAACAGCGGTCAGTTTGGTCGATTTGGTCGATTTGGAACATGACATAGGCAGAAATATACAACGAGTAACTGTAGGCACTTTTTCGGAAGGTTCGCCTGAGGTTGACTTCGCGTTTTTGCATTAGCGTGCGCATCCTTTGATGCTTGCCATGGTCAACAGGTTTTCTAGCAAGGGTTACACAACCATCGGTATCGCATTGACGGCAATGTCAGGTACCGGGCGGGCAATTTGAATTTCCGTATGTCTGTTGACGCTGCCCAGCTGACGTAGTCGTCACTCCCGTCAATATCCAACGACTTGACGTATCTGCTTCCATTTTTCTCAATTTCAATCATCACTCAACGCACACCTCAAGCAGCGGACTGGGTTGAAGGCAATGCGCAGGCCATCACAAAATTCAGGTGGCGCAGTAAACTGATGAAACACTTCAACCGGAAACATCATGCGTCTGAGCACAAGAGAACTCCAAGCCCTGCGCGCCATCATTGGCGAGCTTGATCCTGCGGGTTGCCTTTATCTGTATGGTTCCCGCGCTGACGACGCCCGACGGGGTGGCGACATTGATGTGTACCTGCAAGCCAG
>CAJAFJ010000349.1 GCA_903938955.1 uncultured beta proteobacterium
ACAAACACTGCCGTGCCCGCCAGCATGCCGATCTGGCTGACCCAGTAAAAGGTCCAGGTCCGCATCTGGGTCAGCCCCATCGCCAGGTTGATGACAAAGAAGGGCACGGCCGGAATCAGCCGTAGCGTGAATAAATAAAATGCCCCCTCTTTCGCCACGCCCCGGTTGATCTCGCCCAGACGCTGGGTAAAGCGCTGTTCAACGCTGTCGCGCAGCACAAAGCGCGCCGCCAGAAAGGCCAGCGTTGCCCCCACGCTGGAGGCAAACGACACGATCAGCAAGCCCCAGCCGAGCCCGAACAGCGCTCCGCCGGCGAGGGTGATCAGCGTCGCGCCGGGGAAGGACAGGGCGGTGGCGACAACATAAATGGCGAAATACGCCAAGCCCACCCCCAGCGGCTCACGGCGGTACAGGTCGGCCAACGCGGCCTGGCTTTGCTTGAGGTAATCCAGGCGCAGGTACTGGCCCAAGTCCAGCGCCACAAAGGCCAGAACGGCGGCAGCCATCACCAGCAGCAGGGTCAGTTTTTTGATATTCAACGAAAGTCCTCTTTCCACT
Source organism: uncultured beta proteobacterium (assembly GCA_903938955.1). The sequence goes on from CAJAFJ010000349.1 coordinate 559, forward strand.
GGGTCGCGTGGCGCTGCATATTCTTACAGTTTTGCGTTTGATTGGTCCGTGCCACCGGTCCGGGTTCAAGCCATCAGACTGACCGGCGCCAGCGCATCGCCCTGCGCCAGAATGCGACCGATCACGGCGGTGTGCGGGTAGCCCGCCGCGCGCAGGGCGGCCACACAAGCCTCGGCCTGCTGGGCCGGGACGCTGGCCAGCAAACCGCCCGCCGTTTGCGGATCGAACAGCAAGGGATAGCGCGCATCGGCCACAAACTCGGCCTGATTGCGCAGCGCACGGCGCAGGCGCACATTGGCCGGCTGCAGCGAGCTAACGATGCCCGCCGCCACTGTCTCCAACGCGCCCTCCAGCAAAGGCAGGGCGGATAGCTGCAACTCAGCGTCCACGCCGGACGGGCGCGTCATCTCAAGTAAGTGCCCGAGCAGGCCAAAGCCGGTGAGGTCGGTGCAGGCGGTGGCGCCAAATTCACGCAAAATCTGCGCGCCGCGCTGGTTCGACAGCAGCATGGATTGCAGGGCCGCATCCAGCCAGCGCCCTTTGGCCGCCAGTCTGGCATGTGCGGCCAACAGGGTGCCGGTGCCAATCGGCTTGGTCAGCAGCAGCACGTCACCCGCCCGCATGCCGCCTTTGCGCAGCACGCTGGTCATTGATTCGTCAATCAGCCCGTTGATGGCAAAGCCCAGCGCCAGCTCACGCCCTTCGCCGGTATGACCGCCAACCAGGGCGCAATTAGCCTCGTTAAGCACCTCCACGGCCCCGGTCATCATCTGGAATAGCAGGTCTTCGACCTTGGACTCCAGGCCCGGCGGCACGGTGGCAATGGCGGTGGCCGATTGCGCCTGCGCACCCATGGCAAAAATATCGCCCAGCGCATGGTTGGCCGCGATCTTGCCAAACAGATAGGGGTCGTCCATAAAGGCACGAAAGAAGTCGACCGAATGCACCATCGCCATGCCCGGCGGTACGCGCACCACGGCGGCGTCATCGGGGGCATGCAGCCCAATCAGCACGTCGTCTCTCTCGACCGGCGCCAAGGCCCCGAGCGCGCGCGACAGCACGCTGGCGCCCACCTTGGCGCCGCAGCCGCCGCAGCGCATGGCCAGCGCCGAGATCGCCTGTGTGGATTCCTCGGGTGACAGCGGCAACTGCCCCGTCGCGACCGGTGCGCGGGCGCGGTCCATCGCCGGAAATTCACTGAAGGCGCGCATGAAACGCTGGTCAATCGAATCTTTCCAGCGCCAGACCCAGTCGCTCCAAAAGCCCAGCGCGCCCCGCGACGCCACCGCGTGCTGGTCGCCGGTGCTGATCAGCGCCAGCCAGCGGCGTTGCGGCCGATAGGCTTTTAACGGCTGGTTCAGCACGCTGCGGCGCAGGTTGTCGGCCAGCGGCGGCCCCATGCGCACAGCAAAGACCCCGGCTTTTTCCAGCGGACGGTCCACCATCGAGGCAATGTCGCCTGCGGCAAAAATCTTCGGATCGGTCACGGTTTGCAAGTTGTTGTTGACCAGAATAAAGCCGCGCTCATCCAGCGCCAGACCGGTGCCGCGCAGCCAGGCCGGGCCACCGGCCTGGGTCACCCACATGATTTCGTCCGCGTCCAGTTGCTCGCCGTTGGCGGTGCGCAGGCGCCCGGCCATGACCTCCAGCACTTCGGCGTTGGGGTGGACCTGCACGCCGCGCTGGCTCAGCACCCTGTCAAACTGCTGGCGCACCCGGGCGTTGTGCGTGGGCAGCAGCGTCGGGCCTGTGTTGAACAGGTGAAATGTCAACTCATCGGGGTCGCGCCCCAGCGCCTGCAGCTCCTGGCGCAGCCGGTATTGCATCGACAGCGTCAGTTCGACGCCGCCCGCGCCACCGCCCACCACCGCAATCGTGGTGCGCCCGGGGTGCTGGCGCACGCGCGCCAGCAGGTTCAGCCAGCGCTGGTTGAACT
>CAJAFJ010000350.1 GCA_903938955.1 uncultured beta proteobacterium
CCCCGAAAACCCATGGTGCCGACCGACTCCAGGTCCAGCAGGCTGCTGATTTTGCTGGTGGCGTGGCGTTTCAGCGCAATCGGTAACTCTTCGCGCAGAATGCCCGCGCCGTCGTCTTCGACCGAGATCAGTCGCACGCCGCCGGCCAGCAGCCGCAAGGTGACCTGCGTGGCGCCCGCATCCAGCGCGTTGTCGACCAGTTCGCGCACGACAGAGGCAGGGCGTTCGACCACCTCGCCAGCAGCAATCTGGCTGATGAGTTCATCGGGCAATTCACGAATCGGGCGGCGGGGGAGGGGGGTAAGGGTGTCGTTCACCCGGTCTATTTTAGATTTACACGGACGCTCACGGCGTTTTCAGGGCCTCTTTCAACGTCTCTTGGGCCGCCAAAATCCCTTGCCCCGTCAAAAAAATCAATAACGCTGGGCGACGCCGTTGGTGATGCGCACGCGGTCGCCGACCCGGAGGTCGGCGTGGCTGTCTTGCGTGACGGTCTGGTAAGACCCATCATTCATGCGGATGGTGAACTTGTAGGCATCAAGCTGCTGCGTCTGGCTGCGTTTCTCCAGCTCATGGCCGGCATACGCTCCGCCGGCCGCGCCCAGCACGGTTGCGGCGGTCTTGCCCGAGCCTTCGCCCACCTGGCTGCCCACGATGCCTCCGACCACTGCCCCCGCCAGCGTGCCAACGCCAACACCGGTGCCCGCGATACCGCTGCGGTCCGCTTTGACCAACTCAATGGCCTGCACCACGCCATAGCCCGAAATCGCCGCGCTGCTCGATGCGGTGGGGGGCGTCGTGGTCGCGCCATACGGCGTGCCGACGTTGCTGCACGCGCTCAGCGTCAGGACGGCAGCCAGGCCAAAGGCCAAGGGGAGATGACACGTTTGTTTCATGAAGTAGCTCTGGACAGGGGGCAGGGGGGGGTCAGGGCCGGATGGTAATTTCGTTTTTAACGGCCTTGACGCCGTTCACGCCCCAGGCAATCTTTTCGGCCGTGGCCTTTTCGGTAGCATTCTTGGCAAAGCCGGACAGCATCACCGTGCCCTTGAGCGTCTCGACGCTGATGGCGGCGGCGTCGACCTCCGTGTTGTCCACAAAGCGGGCCTTGACCTGCGTGGTGATGGTGGTGTCGTCGATGTAGGCGCCCACCGTTTCCTGCCCCCGCGTGACGGCGCAACCGGTGGTAGAGAGTAGAACGACGGCGGTCATGGCCGCGACAAGGGGGATTCGGATGTGCATGGTGAACTCCTGGTGGTAAAGAACAGGCAGTTTGTCAGAGGGGTTTTGGCCGGTCTTGCGGATTCGCAAGGGGTGTTCTGGTACGTCTTATTCAGGGCCGACGTGGGTAGTCAGCCCGCTGTGGTGTGTTGATTTGGGGGGCTGCGCGGCATGGGCCAGCCGGGCGTGCAGTGATAATTCCGCCCCATGGAACTTATCACTTACCTTATCGACTTCATCCTGCACGTAGACAAACACCTGGAGGCGTTTGTGCAGAGCTACGGCCTGTGGGTCTACGCCCTGCTTTTTCTGATCATCTTTGTGGAAACCGGCGTGGTGGTAATGCCCTTTTTGCCGGGTGACTCCCTGCTGTTTGTGGTCGGCGCCATGTGCGGCGTGGGGCTGATGGATTACACCTTGTCGGTCGGGCTGCTGCTGGTGGCGGCGGTGCTGGGCAACCAGTCCAACTACGCGCTGGGCCGTTACTTTGGGCCGCGTGTGTTCAAGTGGGAAGACTCCAAATTTTTCAACAAAACCGCCTTCAACCGCGCGCATGATTTTTACGAACGTTATGGCGGCATCACCCTCGTGGCGGCGCGCTTCATGCCGTTTGTGCGCACCTTTGCGCCGTTTGTGGCCGGGGTGGCGAAGATGGACCGCGCCAAGTTCACCTTTTATGACGTGGCCGGTGGTGCGCTCTGGGTGGTCGGGATCATCACAATTGGTTATTTCTTTGGCAACATGCCGTTTGTGAAAGCGCACCTGGACAAAATTATCTGGGCCATGATTCTGATCCCGGGCCTGGTGGTCTTGTTCGGCGCCTTGAAGTCCAAGCGCAAACCGAGCTCAATCTGAGCGTTTAAGCCCCGACCTTCAGGAACAAATCCTGGTCGGGTGCAAAGTTGGCGTGCAGTGGCAAGAGCGCGCCGCCCAAAGCGCCCGCGTCCGGTCCCACATTGCCGGCAATGACGGTGGCGGGCCACAGCCCTTCCCAGTTGTAACTCTGCAGGGCTTCGTTGGTCTGCTCAATCACCCGCTGCAGCAGCGGGCGGCAAAACGAGCCGTCAATCACCACCGCCTCAATGTCCAGAAACGCCGTGCCACTGACCACGCAATGCGCCAGCGCATTGGCGGCGGTACTCACCCAGGCGCTGGTCTCCGGCTCAAACGGAGCCGACATGGCGCGCTCGTCATAGGCGGCGCTGGGGTCCAGATCGTGGGCAATAAAGCGTTGTTCCAGCTCCCACAGCGAGGCGTGGTTCAGCAGTTGTGCGGGCGTTGCAGCACCACCGGCCAGGTTGGAGGGCAGCGACGCCACCGCGCCTGCGTTGCCATGCACGCCCACATGCAGGTGCGAGTTGATGACCAGGCCACCGCCAACAAACGTATCCACAAACAGGTACAGAAAACTTTTCAGGTCGCGGCCGCGGCCGTTCACCAGCTCGGCCATGCAGGCCGCCGAGGTGTCTTTGACGAAGTTCACGGGCGCGTCGGTCATGGCTTGCACCTGTGCGGCCAAATCGATTTGGTTCCACTCGGTCGATTGCACCTCCGACAAGCCCAGCATTTTGTGCCAGCCGCCTATGAGAAACGGTGCCGCCACGCCGACGCCGACCAGCCGCGCGCTGAACGGCCCGAGCGAATCACGCAGGGCCGTCATGTGCTGTGCGATGGCGGGCAGCAGCGTGTGGGCATCGGGAAAAGCGTAGTCCAGCGTGAGCCGCTGGCGCACCTGGCCGGTGAAGTCCACCAGCAGCCATTCGGCGCTGCGTCGGCCAATTTTGATGCCGATTGAAAACGCACCGTCCGGGTTCAGCGCCAGTGGCACCGAGGGCTGGCCGATGCGCCCGCGCACCCGTTCGTGCTTGATGATGAGTGCGTCTTCTTCCAGCCGGGTGGTGATCAGGCCGATAGTTTGTGCGGTCAGTCGGGTCAGCCGTGCGATGTCGGCCTTGGGCAGGCTGCCGTTGAGCCGAATCGCTTGCAGCACCACCCGCTCGTTGAACTGCCGCATGCCCACATGGTTGGAGCCGCGCGGGCGCAGCAGGGTGGGTGATTCGGCGGCGGGAGCGGTGCTACGGGTTTTCATGGACGTAGATTTTCGCCGATGACCCCTTTGCGCAAAATAAAGTTGCCAAACGGCTGGCGCTCACCGGTCAGCACGATGGCATACGCGGCCCGCGCCCGGTCATAAAAGTCGAAGCGCTCCAGCGGCTCGGCGCTTTGGCCGGGCAGCAGTTCGGGTGCCAGGTAGCCCAAAACATCGCGCTGCAATTCAGACAGATACGGGCTTTGCGTGTCGCTGACCTGCATGAAAGCGACCGGGTGGTCGACATCGGCCGCCAGCGGCAGCAGCGAGTTGATGGCCTGCACCGCTTGCAGCATGGTGCTGCCGGGCAGCCGCAACACGGGCTTGCCAGCGGCAATGCTCATGGCGGTGAAGTTGGCGTCGGCCAGCACCAGCGCGTCGTCGTGGCCCATTTCCATCAGCAGCTTGAGCAGCTCGGGCGTAAGCAGGGGATTGATACCTTTAAGCATGAAGTTTTCTTTGATCGTTATTCCCGCTGAGGCGGGAATTCAGGGTTGTTAGGGGGTTCAGGCGTGCGCGTCAGCCGGCAACTCGTCCACCGTCTTGGCACCGGTCATCACGGCCACGGTGTCGCTCATGCTGATGGTTTTCGGGTTGACCACCGCCGCCCGCTTGCCCAGGCGCTGAATGTGGATGCGGTCGGCAATCTCGAACACATGCGGCATGTTGTGGCTGATCAAAATCACCGGCAAACCTTTGTCGCGCACGCGGCGAATCAGCTCTAGCACCATATTGCCTTCTTTCACGCCGAGCGCCGCCGTGGGTTCGTCCATGATCACCACATGCTGCGCAAAGGCAGCGGCACGGGCCACGGCCACGCACTGGCGCTGACCGCCGGAGAGCGTCTCGACCGCTTGCGTCATGGAGCGAATGCCGACTTTCAGCTCTTGCATGCGGGCAATGGCCTGGGCCAGCATTTCTTTCTTGTCCAGCAGGTGCAGCAACTGGCCGATGATGCCGGGCTTGATCAACTCGCGGCCCAGAAACAGGTTTTCGGCAATGCTCATGGCCGGGGCCACGGCCAGGTCCTGGTACACGGTCTCAATACCGGCGCGGCGGGCGTCGATGGGTGACTTGAAGCGCACCACTTTGCCGTCCAGCAACAGTTCGCCTTCATCCGGCACGGTGGCGCCTGACAAGGCTTTGATCAGCGATGATTTACCGGCGCCGTTGTCGCCAATCACGGCCAGGATTTCGCCAGCGCGCAGCTCAAAGTCGGTGCCATCCAGCGCCGTGACCTGGCCATAGCGCTTGATGATATTTTTGGCCTGCATGACCAGCGGCGAGCTGGCCGTGGGCGAGGCGTAGTGGGCAGTCTGGACGTTCATTAACGTGCTCCCTTGCGAGACATCTGGTCGGCCGCCACGGCCAGAATCACCAAAATGCCGGTTATCAAAGTTTGGTACACCGAGGCCACGCCCATCAGGGTCAGGCCATTGCGGAACACGCCCACAATCACCGCGCCGACGAGGGAGCCCAAAATAATGCCGCGCCCGCCAAACAGGCTGGTGCCGCCCAACACCACCGCCGTGATGGCGTCCAGGTTCTCCGTTTGCCCGGCGTTGGGGTCGCCCACACCGGTGCGCGCCACCGACAACAAAGCGGCAATGCCGTAAAAAAGTCCCGCCAGTGCATACACATAGACCAGCATGCGGTCCACGCGGATGCCGGTCAGGCGAGCCGCCTCAGGCGCATTGCCTACGGCGTACAGGTGGCGGCCGGGTGCGGTGTCGCGCAACACAAACCAGGCCAGGCCGTACAGCGCAATCATGGTCACGGTGCCAAAGCTCACCTCGGTGGTGCCGATGTTGAAGGTGTTGCCCAGCGCGGTCATCTCGGGCGGCAGGTTGGGAATGATTTGCGCCTTGGAATAAATCTGCGTGATGGCAAAGGCGATGTTCAGCGTACCCAGCGTCACGATGAAGGGCGGCAGCTTGAGGCGCGTGACCAGCAAGCCGTTGATCAGGCCAAAGCCGGTCGTGACCGCCAGGCCGCACAGAATGGCTGCATACGGGTCCATGCCGTAATTGACGGCGAACTTGGTCATGATCACGCCGCCGAGCGCCATCACCATGCCGCAGGACAGGTCGATACCGGCGGTCAGAATAATCAGGGTCTGGCCAATCGCCAGCACGCCCACCACCATCACCTGTTGCAGGACGAGGGACAGGTTTTCGGTCGTCAGAAAACGCTCCGACTGGGTGGTGAAAAACAGGCAGGTGGTCAGCAGGGCCAGCCAGGGGCCTAAAGCACCCCAGGGGATATGACGTGAAGATGTGTTCATGGGTAGAGCCCCAAAAAGGAAGAAAAAAAGAGACGCGCAAGCAGTGACTTTATGCGCGCCCCGTCAACTCAAGGTGACGAATGCGCTGAGCGTAGCGTCAGGCTGCGCTCAAAGCTGCCAACCCGTTTTCAGGGTCAGCAGTACAGAAAATTACTTCTCGCCCCAGCACAGGTCCATGCCGGTCTTGGTGTCTTTGCTGTCCACGCCCTTGATGGCTTTGGCCGAGATCAGAGTCACGCCGGTGTCGGTGTAGCCGCTGGATTTTTTGCCGCCCTTGGCGTAGCTCACGCCCGCTGCCACGCCCAGCGCCGCCATCTTCAACGGGTACTGTTGCGAGGTGGCGGTGATGATGCCGGAGGCGGTATCGCGGATGCCCTGGCAGCCACCGTCCACCGACAGAATGGTCACGCCTTTTTCTTTACCGGCTTTCTTCAGTGCGTTGAACGCGCCGGCCGCTGCTGGCTCATTGATGGTGTAAACCACATTGATGTCGGGGTTCTTTTGCAGGCAGTTTTCCATCGCGGTCTGGCCTTTGGCCTGGTCACCAAAGCTGTCGGCCATGCAGACGATGGACGCGTCAGTGGAGAGTTCGTTGGATGTCGCATCCGCAGCCGCCAGGCCGAAACCCTTCATGAAACCGTTGTGACGCTGCGCGCCCACGGGGTGGCCGGGGAACAAATCGAGCGTGGCAATCTTGGCAGGTTTGCCAGCCAGGGTGGCTTTGGCGTATTGTCCGACCAGCACACCGGCTTTGTAGTTGTCGGTGGCGAAGAGGGCGTCAGCACCGGCAAACGGGCTGTCCAGCGCAATCACTTGCACGCCTTTGGCCTGCAATTTTTTGACCGTGGGGCCAATGGCATCGCCGCTGGCGGTGATCAAAATGGTTTTGGCACCGGCAGCCGCCATGTTTTCCAGGGCAGTGATCTGGCCCGCAGTGTCGCCGTCCGACTTGCCGGCAGCGGTCAGCAGCTTGGCGCCGAGCTTTTTGGCTTCGGCTTCAGCGCCTTCCTTCATCTTGACGAAGAAGGCATTGGTTTCGGTTTTGGTGATCAGGCCGATCACGGGCTCGCCAGCGGCGAATGCGCTGGAGGTCGCCAATGCCAGGGCCGTCAACACCAGGGAAGTGGTAGCTTTTTTCATGGAGAGTCTCCTCAATGGGTAAAAATTAATTTTTTGCTGAAGGGGGCAGCCCCCCGGGAATTTACGCTTTACGTCGCAGCGCGGTTGAACTATAGTTGCAAAGCACTTACTAAATCAAGTTACTTTAGTTATGGAAAACCCTAGTATGACGAAAAATAATTCTCCCGTTCAAGTCGCCACAGCAGGCGAGGCGCTGATCGATTTGATCTTGAATGCGGACGGTCGCCTGCAACCCTGTTTGGGCGGTGCCGTCTACAACCTGACCCGGGCGCTGGCCCGCCAGGGGGTCGAGACGCTGTACCTTAATCCGCTCTCCAAAGACCGCTTTGGGCGCCAACTGGCGTCCTGCCTGCTGGACGATGGCGTGCATCTTGCAGCACCTGAGCCGGTGTTGCAAGTGACCTCGCTGGCGGTGGTGGGGGTGAATGCCAACGGCCACCCGGACTATTCTTTTTACCGCGAAGGCGTGGCCGACCGCGCCACCAGCGCTGCCGCCATGACGCAGGCCTGCGAAGGCGCCGAGGCTTTGTCCGTGGTCTGTACCGGCGCGCTGGCGCTGTCGCCGGATGATGCCGACACCTATTTGCCGTGGTTGGCCAGCCAGCGCCAGGCCGGTCGCACGGTGGTGATCGACGCCAACCTGCGCCCCTCGGTCATGCCGAATCTTGAGTTGTACCGCCGCCATGTCTTGACGGCCCTGCAATTTGCCGATGTGATCAAGGTCAGCGACGAAGATCTTGAATGTCTGAACCTGCCGGGTGCCAATGCCACCGAGCGTGCCACGCATTTGCTGCACAACAGCCGCGCCAACCTGGTGGCGCTGACCCGGGGCGGTGACGGGGCCAGCCTGCTGACGCGGCACGGCCAGATTTTTAATGCCCATGAAACCGAAGCCGTGCCGGTGCAGGACACCGTGGGCGCGGGCGATTGCTTTCTGGCCGGGCTGGTGGTGGCCCTGCTGGACCACGCGCTGTCGTCAACCTGGGGCGCCGCTGAAGTGCCCGCCGCGCAGGCCAAAGACCTGCTGTGCAACGCCATCGCCAGCGCCAGCCTGAACGTGATGCGCCAGGGCTGCGTGCCCCCGAGTCGCGCCGAGGTCAAGGCCCGGCGCCTGCTGTCGGCGTTTGAATTCAGCGTCGGCTGACGTCGCCCCCCACGGGCGGGTCAAGCTGTGCGGTTTCGGGCCAGCGGTGGGTTTTTCGAGAAATAGCCCGCAATGCCGCGCATCAGGGCGTCGGCCAGTTGTTCCTGGTAGGCGTCGCTGTTGAGCTTGGCTTCTTCCTCGGGGTTGCTGATGAAGGCGGCCTCTACCAGCACGCTGGGGATGTCCGGCGCTTTCAGTACCGCAAAGCTGGCCTGCTCGACCTTGGGCTTGTGCAGCTTGCCGACGCGGCCGATTTCGCCCAGCATGGCGCTGCCCAGCTTCAGGCTGTCGTTGATCTGGGCGGTGGTGCTCATGTCAAACAGGGCGCGCTTGACTTGCGCATCCTTGGCCTTGATGTTCAGGCCGCCCACCCGATCGGCCTTGTTTTCCTGCGCCGCCATCCAGCGCGCTGCCGAGCTGGAGGCGCCGCCCTGGCTCAGCGCAAACACGCTGGCGCCTTGCGGGCGGGGCGTGAAGAAAGCGTCGGCATGGATGCTGATGAACAGGTCGGCCTGCACACGCTGGGCCTTTTGCACCCGCACATGCAGCGGCACAAAGAAATCGGCATCGCGCGTCATGTAGGCGCGCATGGTGTTGCCATTCAGGGTGGTGGCGTTGATGCGG
>CAJAFJ010000351.1 GCA_903938955.1 uncultured beta proteobacterium
CTGATCACCATGTCCTCCAGTGCCCGGTGGGTGGCGCTGATGATGCGCACATCGGCTTTTTGTTCACGTTCGCCGCCCACGCGGCGAAAACTGCCGTCATTCAAAAAGCGCAGCAGCTTGGCCTGCAGGTAGGGCGACATCTCGCCCACTTCGTCCAGAAACAAAGTGCCACCGTCGGTCAGCTCCAGCAAGCCGGGACGGCCGCCGCGCAGCGCACCGGTGAAAGCGCCGGGCGCGTAGCCAAATAGTTCGCTCTCGGCCAGGCTCTCGGGCAGCGCCGCGCAGTTCAGCGCAAAAAAAGGCTGGTCCCGGCGCCGACTACCGGCATGGCAGGCATGCGCCACCAGCTCTTTGCCGGTCCCGGTTTCACCCCGAATCAAGAGCGGCGCATCGACCTGCGCCATGCGCGCTGCGCGCTGCCTGAGTTGACGGATGGCGGGCGATTGGCCCAGGATGGTCTCGAAGCCGCCGGCACTGTAGTTCTGCAGGGCGCTCAGGCGCTCGCCGATGCGGTGCGGGGCATGCAGGGTGAGCACGGCGCCCACCACCGTGCCGCTGGGCTCGTGCAGCGCCACGGTTTCGAGCAGGTAGCGTTCACCGCCCATCTGCACCTCACTCACCGGCAAGCGGTAGTCCTGGCCCATCAGCGACTGCGCCAACTGCGCATCACCCGTCAGCGCCTGCAGCGACATGCCCGTCAACTGGGGCTCCGGCACGCCGCTGGCCAGCACGGCCGCCGCATTGGCCACCATCACCCTGCCGCGCCCGTCCACTGCCAGCACCGGGTCGGTCTGCGAGGCCAGCAGCGCGTCCAGGTAGAGCCGTCGGCGCGCGCCGGGCAGCATGTCGAGTTCATTGACCGACTGCACGCCATCCACTTTGAACAACTCGCTGCGCAGCGCCGCCAGATCCAGCGCGCTCAGGGCCGGGGCTTCCAGATAGACATGGGGCGGATCGACCTCGACCGCCGACACATCCAGCGCACGGCGCGCCAAGGTGGCCAGAATCTCCTGGGCGATGCCGACACGGTCAGAAAAATGAACATCAATTCGCATGCTGCATTGTATTGAATTCAATACGACGTATGAATTTCATGACAGCACCATCAAGTGCTTGTTTTCATTGACATTTATTATAAAAATTAGGTTGAACAAAGAAAACTGTCACGATTCACAGACAGCACCATTCCGTCACACCCAGCAGGAGAAATCGCCAAGCTGTTGTTTTAAAAGCATTTTTCATATTTTTTTGAGATGTGGCACGGAGTGTGCAATCACCTGCCTGCAATCAGCCCGTTGATGCGGCGCCTTCGCGCTGCACCGGGTGCATTTGGAGCAGGACTATGCGTGTACTCATTCTTGGCAGCGGTGTCATCGGCACCACGGTGGCCTATTACCTGGCGCGTGCTGGCCATGAGGTGGAAGTGATCGACCGCCAGCCCGGCCCGGGCCTGGAAACCAGCTACGCCAATGCGGGCGAGGTCTCGCCAGGCTACTCGGCGCCCTGGGCCGGCCCCGGTGTGCCGCTGAAAGCCATCCAGTGGATGCTGATGCACCACAGCCCGCTGGTGATCAAGCCCATGCTCGACCCCGCCATGTGGCGCTGGGGCCTGTCCATGCTGCGCAACTGCACCGAGGCGCGCTACCGCGTCAACAAGGGCCGCATGGTGCGCCTGGCCGAGTACAGCCGTGATTGCCTGAAAGAACTGCGGGCCGAGATCGGCATTCAGTACGACGACCGCGAGCAAGGCACGCTGCAGTTGTTTCGCACCCAAAAGCAGCTCGACGGCACCGCCAAGGACATCGAGATTCTCAAACAGTACGACGTGCCCTACCAGTTGCTGGACCGCACCGGCTACCTGAAGTACGAGCCCGCGCTGGCAGAGGTGCAAGACAAATTTGTCGGCGCGCTGCGCCTGCCCGGGGACGAGACCGGTGACTGCTTCAAGTTCACCAACACGCTGGCCGAGCGGGCCAAAGCCCTGGGCGTGACCTTCCGTTTCGGCGTTGACATTCAGGGCCTGGAGCGCAGCGGCCAGCGCATCACCGGCGTGCGCACCGATGCAGGCGTGCTGACGGCCGACCGCTATGTGCTGGCGCTGGGCAGCTACTCCACCCAGATGCTGGCACCGCTGGGCATTCGCATCCCGGTGTACCCGGTCAAGGGCTTCTCGATCACGGTGCCGATCACCGATGCGTCCAAAGCCCCGGAGTCCACCATCATGGACGAAACCCATAAAGTGGCGGTCACGCGTCTGGGCGACCGCATTCGTGTGGGTGGCACCGCCCAGCTCTCGGGCTTTGACTTGAACCTGGACGAAGGCCGTCGGCGCACGCTGGAGTTTGTGGTGGGCGACCTATTCCCCAAGGGCGGCGATGTGTCGCAAGCCGAGTTCTGGACCGGCCTGCGCCCGATGACCCCTGACGGCACCCCCATCCTGGGCGAAACGCCGGTGGAGAACCTGTTCTTGAGCACCGGTCACGGCACCCTGGGCTGGACCATGGCCGCCGGGACCGGGCGCGTGATGGCCGACCTGATCAGCGGGCGCCAGCCCGAGATCAGCATGGAAGGTCTGACCGTCGCCCGCTACGGTTAATTCCATTTCCAGATCAATAGGATATGTCGTTGCTTCGCCTTGCCGTGCTAAAGCACTGTCTGCGGCTTCGCGCCTAATCTCCTATCGATCTAAAAACGGAATAGGCCCACCCCAAGCCCCCTGCATTTGGCGTCGACACAATCGGCGCCTGGCTGCCGCATGTCCGCATCAGGACAGGGCATTTTCTCGTCTGAACTTATTACAACAACTGGAGACAATTCATGGAAACAATTACTTCGATCGTCACGGCGATCAACGACATCGTGTGGGGGCCACCGATGCTGATCGCCATTCTGGGCACCGGCCTGTTCCTGCAGTTTCGCCTCCGGTTCATGCCGATCACCAAGATCATCGCGGGCTTCATCATGGTCTGGCGTGGCCGCAAGGCGGCACCCGACGCGCCCGGTGAGATCACCCCCTACGCCGCACTCATGACGGCCCTGGCGGCCACGGTCGGCACCGGCAATATTGCGGGCGTCGCCACTGCCATTGCCGTGGGTGGCCCCGGTGCCATGTTCTGGATGTGGATGACCGCGCTGGTCGGCATGGCCACCAAATACGCCGAAGTCCTGGTGGCCGTTCATTACCGCGAAACCGACGACCACGGTGAGCAAATTGGCGGCCCGATGTACGCCATCAAAAACGGGCTCGGTCGCCACTGGCGCTGGCTCGCCACCGCTTTTGCGCTGTTCGGTGGTCTGGCGGGTTTTGGCATCGGCAACATGGTGCAGTCCAACAGCATCGCTGGCGCGCTGGAAGCCGGTTTCGGCATCAGCCCCTGGACATCGGGGGTGGTCATGATGGTGTTCACCGGCTTCGTGCTGCTCGGGGGCGTCAAGCGCATCGGCGCGGTTGCCGAGAAGCTGGTGCCATTCATGTGCATCAGTTACATCGTGGCCTCGCTGACCGTTCTCGGCATTTATGTGGAGCAGATCCCGGCAGCTTTCTCGCTGATTTTCACCAGCGCATTCAACCCCGTGGCGGCCACGGGTGGTTTTGCCGGGGCGGCGATCATGATGGCCATGCGCTACGGCGTGGCACGCGGCATCTTCTCCAATGAAGCCGGTCTGGGCACCGCCGGTATCGCGCAAGCGGCCGGTCAGACCCGCAACCCGGTCGAATCCGGTCTGGTGGGCATGATGGGCACCTTCATCGACACCATCGTCGTCTGCACCATGACCGGCCTGGTGCTGATCGTGACCGGCACCTGGAGCAGCGGGCTCAAAGGTGCGGCACTCAGTTCTGCCGCCTTCACGGCGGCCTTTCCGGGCTTTGGCGCCCAGTTTCTGGCCATCGCGCTGTCCATTTTTGCCTTCACCACCATTCTGGGCTGGGCCTACTACGGCGAGAAATGCTGGGAATACCTGCTGGGCACCTCGGTCGAAGTGCCTTACCGCGTGCTGTGGACGATCTTTGTGCTGGTCGGCGCCGTGACGCAACTTGACTTCGTCTGGCTGGTGTCAGACACGCTCAACGCCTTCATGGCGCTGCCCAACCTGGTGTCGCTGTTGCTGCTGTCGCCCGTCATCGTGAAACTGACGAACGAGTACTTTGCCAAGCCGCGCACTGCGGGCATCACGGCCCCCATCCGGGTACGGTGATGACAAACGCCGTCAACACAGCCAATGCCGGCGCGCTGCTGAGCATCGACCTGGATGCTATTTGCAGCAACTGGCACACCTTGTCGGCGCGGTTGAACGGCGCGGCCTGCGCCGCCGTCGTCAAGGCCGACGCCTATGGCTTGGGCGCCGGTCGCGTCGGCACGGCCCTTTACGCGGTGGGCTGCCGCCATTTCTTTGTGGCCCATCTGGGCGAAGGCATTGCGCTGCAACCGGCCCTGCCCGCCGAAGCCACGATTTATGTCATGCACGGCGTGCCCCCCGGGGCAGAGGCAGAATGCGCCGCGCACGGCCTGGTGCCGGTGCTCAACAGTGGTCAGCAAATTACGGCCTGGCGCGCTCAGGCCCGCAGCCTGGGGCGGCGGCTGCCCGCCATCGTGCAGGTGGACAGCGGCATGGCTCGGCTCGGCCTGTCAGCCGCGGAGTTGCAGCAACTCAGCCGCGACCCCACGGCTTTTGACGGCATTGCCGTGGCCTACGTGATGAGCCACCTGGCCTGCGCCGACGAGCCGGACCACCCCGCCAATGCGGCACAACTGGCGAGCTTTATCGCGGCGCGCCGCCTGTTGCCAGCGGCCCCGGCCACGCTGGCCAATTCGTCGGGCATCTTTCTGGGGGAGGCGTTTCACTTCGATCTGGCCCGTCCGGGCGCAGCGCTGTATGGCGTGGCACCGGTGCCCGGCCAGCCGAACCCCATGCTGCCCGTGGTGAGACTCCAGGGCAAAGTGATCCAGACACGCACCGTGGCAGCCGGTGCTGGCGTGGGGTATAGCTTCAGCTGGGTCGCCCCCTGCACCAGCCGCATCGCCACCGTCTCAGTGGGCTATGCCGACGGCTACCTGCGCAGCCTGAGCGGCAAGGGCTCCGTCTGGCTCAGCAACGTGGAACTGCCGCTGGTCGGCCGGGTATCGATGGACACGATCACCGTCGACGTCAGTGCCCTGCCCGAAGACGCCGTGGGCCCCGGCACCTTGCTCGACCTGCTGTCTCCGCAGCACACCGTCGATGACGTCGCCGCCCGCGCAGGCACCATCGGCTACGAAATTCTGACCAGCCTGGGCCACCGCTACCAGCGGTGTTATAAAGGCGGCCCGGCCCAACCGGGCACCGGCCAGGCCCCCTCACACCACCACGACACACCCCCTGAACAACGCCTGAAAGCAACACCGCCATGACTGACATTCAACGCCTTCACCCCAGCCCCCGCTACAGCGAGTGCGCCATTCATGCCGGAACCGTCTACCTGGCGGGACAGGTCGCCAACAACACCGCCAACGACATTGAAGGCCAGACCCGGGAAGTGCTGGGCATGATTGACCAGCTGCTGGCCGAGGCCGGCAGCAGCAAACAGCACCTGCTGATGGTTCAAATCTTTCTGACCCACATGGACGACTTCGCTGGCATGAACAACGTGTGGGACGCATGGGTCGCCAAGGGCCATGCCCCACCCCGCGCCACAGTGCAAGCCCGCCTGGCCAACCCGGATTGGCGGATCGAAATCGTTGTGACGGCCGCAGTCGTCTAATACGGGGATGACCATCGCCAAACTCACCGAAATCCTGACGCTCTCCAACACCCAGATTGCGATTGAGGCCGCCGCCACCGTGGCGTTTGCGCTGTCCGGCCTGATCGAGGCGGCGCGCAAGCGGCTCGATGTGGTGGGCATTTGCATGGTGATGGGCCTGACAGCCTTTGGCGGGGGCACGCTGCGCGACATCTTGCTGGACCGGCGGCCTTTCTTCTGGGTGCAACATGCTGGCTGGCTGTGGGTGCTGCTGGCCTTGTGCCTCGGGGCCATGCTGTTCATGCGGGCCCATCATTTCGAGCCGACCGAACGCGCCATGCAATGGCCCGACGCGTTGGGCCTGGGCCTGTTCACCGCAGGCGGCACCCAGATCGCCCTGGACAGCAACATGCCGATGATGGTGGCGGTGCTGATGGGCATGGTCACCGCCGTGTTTGGCGGTGTGCTGCGCGATGTGGTGTGTAACGAAATCCCGCGCGCCTTTTGCGATCACCAGCCGTATGCGGTGTGCTCCTTTGCGGGCGGCTGGGTCATGATTGCAGCGCAAGCCGCAGGCACGCCGCAGTGGGCCAGCCTGGTGCTGGCCGCCGCCACCGCCACCCTGCTGCGCATGCTGGCACTGCACCGGGGCTGGCGGCTGCCCGGCTGGCGCGCGTGACCTGAATCCACGCTTATTTATTCAGCGGCACCTGCGGGTGCCGCTGAACGTTTGGGCTACGATCACCGGCGGCCTTCCGGGCCATCACTTGCGAAATACCTCCCCATGCCCACACTCAACTGGATCGACAAAGACGCCGTTGTCAAACATCACCAAGACGTGCCGTATCGCCTGCTGGAGTCGGTGCCTGCGCTGTCTTGCGGCGATTCAAGCAGCGGCAACCTGATCGTGCAGGGCGACAAAAGCGAGACGGTGGCGGGCTTATCGCCAGAAGGCAGCGGCTACACCCCCAACGCGCTGGATTCCAGCCTACGCGGGACTGACGCCTTTGGCGAGTCGCCGCTGATGGGGGTGTTTGAGGGCCGTGCCATTTACCTTCTCTACAACGGCATTTTGAAAGACAAGTTGAAAGACAAGTCCGTGGCCGGTGGCAACTTGCTGACCGGGCCGGTGTTCGATGTGCTTGCGCCATTTGACGGCCCCAAAACCATTTATGCCGTCTGGGCGCCCCGCGCCTGCAGCGCGAGCAGATTGCGTTCAAACAGACGCCTTACGCACTGACGGTGTAAATTGACAGTGTTTCAAACAAACCTTGAAAGGAAATAGCCATGGGCACGCAAGAAATCATTGAAATGGCACTCAAACTCAAGCCGCATGAGCGCTTGCAAGTGGTTGACAGAATTCAGCAAAGCTTTGATCAACCCGACCCCGAAATTGACCGTCTTTGGGGCGAAGAGGCTCTTAAGCGTCTGGAGGCACATCGCCGCGGCGAACTCAGTGCCGTGCCAATGGAAGCCATTTTTGGCAAACGCTAATGCAGGTCAAATTTTCGACCGTAGCTGAAGATGAACTGGACGATGCAACCCTTTATTACGAACAGGCCATGCCGGGGCTGGGTGAGCAATTTCGTGACGAGGTAGAACGGTCAGCCCGGCAGTTGGGTCGCATGCCCTTGTTGTGGCCTGAAATATGGAAACCTGTGCGGCGCTGCTTGCTGTCAAGGTTCCCATACGCTCTGATTTATTCGGTTGAAGCCGATTACGTATTCGTGATCGCGGTCGCCCATCAACACCGCCAACCTGGCTACTGGCACGAGCGCATCAAAACTCAATGACCTATTTCACCCCCAAAAAATACCAGCAAGACCCGACCAATGGCGGCGGTGTGCTCAACAACGTCACCGCGAATGATTTCGCGAATTTTTCTGCGGAACTGGTTGCGGACGTTGATGGCTTGAATAGGCATGGTTTGTTTCTCTGTGATGTGGGATAAAAATGCTCAGGGAGACCCCAGGCGCGGGCCGTGACGGTCAGCATGCGCGCCAGCGTTGGTGCGGCAAAGGCCTGTGAAGCGGTGTGCAAATAAACCGTCATGTGGTTCTCCCTAAGGCTGGTGTGTGACAGCGTTGATTCTTACTTCTTCAGGTAAATCTGATCAAAACTGCCGCCGTCGGCAAAGTGGGCTTTGTCCGCTTTGGCCCAGCCGCCAAACGCATCGTCAATATTGAACAAATTGAGCTTGGGCAACTGCTTGGCGTACTTGGCCTGGGCTTTTGCCGAGATCGGGCGGTAGAAGTTTTTGCCGGCAATGTCCTGGCCTTCATCGGTGTAGAGGTATTCCAGATAGGCTGTGGCCACGGCACGGGTGCCCTTGCGGTCCACGTTCTTGTCCACCACGGTCACGGCGGGCTCGGCCAGAATGCTCAAGGACGGGTAAATGATGTCGACCTTGCCGCCGAATTCTTTTTCCAGCAAATGCGCTTCGTTTTCCCAGGAGATGAACACGTCGCCCTGGTTGCGTTGCGCAAAGGTGATGGATGAGCCACGCGCACCGGTGTCGAGTACCGGCACATTGGCGTACAGCTTGGTCACGAAGTCTTTGGCCTTGGCTTCACCGCCGAATTTGCGCTTGGCAAACTCCCACGCCGCCAGGTAATTCCAGCGGGCGCCGCCCGAGGTTTTGGGGTTGGGCGTGATCACGCTGACACCGGGCTTGACCAGGTCATCCCAATCCTTGATGCCTTTGGGGTTGCCCTGGCGCACCACCAGCACGATGGTGGAGGTGTAGGGGGACGAGTTGTGCGGCAGACGTTTTTGCCAGTCTTTGGGGATATAGCCGCCGTTGGCATTCAGCGCATCGGTATCGCCGGCGAGGGCCAGGGTGGCCACATCGGCCTCCAGGCCATCAATGATGGAGCGCGTTTGCTTGCCGGAGCCGCCGTGCGATTGTTTGATGGTCACGTCCTGCCCGGTTTTGGCTTTCCAGTGCTTGGCAAAGGCGGCGTTGAACTCTGAATACAGTTCACGCGTGGGGTCGTAAGAGACGTTAAGCAGCGTCACGGGCGCCTGTTGGGCGCTGGCACCCAAAGCGGCGCCGGCCAAGACGGCAGCCAGGGTGATATGAAATAGCCGACGTTTTGTAGTCATGGTGGAGTCCTCGAATTCATTGCCAAATCGCAATGGGGTGAATTCTGGGAGTCAACACTTAAAACTGGAACTACTGATTTATCAGTTGTAAATTACCAAAACATCTATAAGGCACGGGTAACCGAGGTGACGTGACGGGGGGTTTAGTGCTCCTCCGCCTGCAGCGGCTCCAGCGTGCGCAGTTGCTGCGCCAGCACGTCGAGCGTGGCCTCGGACGCATCCAGCCCTTGGGCACGGCGCGCCAGGATGCGGGCACGCAGTTGCTCCGGCGTGGCCTGGGGCGCCAGAATTTCGAACGTGGCGCCGGCATCGGCGGCCAGGGCGCGAAAACTGTCGCGGTCGGCGCGCTTTAAAAAGGTGGCGTCCACGATGACGGTGCCCCCGGCTGGCAGCAACATCGCGGCCAAGGCGCGCAAGCGGGTATAGGTTTCGGCGCTGGCCGTGGCGGCGTAAATACCGGCATCGGTGGCCGAGTGGCTGCGCTGGGTGCTGGCCAGCCCAAACAGGCGTTTGCGCTCCACGTCCGAGCGCAGGCGCACGGTGGTGGCGTGCGGGTCGCTGAGCAAGCGCGCCGTCGACGCCACGGTTTTACCGCAGCCCGAGAGCCCATGCGTGATCACCAAATGTCGCGGGGCCGTTGCAGCCAGACGTTCGGCCAGCGCCACATAGCGCAGCACGTCAGCGTCGTCACCCTGTGTTTGTTGCAGGCGGATCGCGGCCACCTTGGCCCGCACCAGCGCCCGGTACACCGCGTAAAAACGCAGCAACAACGCTGCCTCAAAGTCGCCGCTGCGGCTCAGCACTTCATTCACAAACCAGTTGGCCAGGCCCGGTTGCTGGTGCGCCAGCAGGTCGATGTAGGTGAAGGCGATTTCGCTCGCCACGTCAATCCAGCGCAGGTCGTCGTTGAACTCAATACCGTCGAACATCTGCACGCGCTGGCCTATCAACACCAGATTGGCGAGGTGCAAATCACCATGGCATTCGCGCACCCGACCGGCCATTTTTCGCGCCGTGATCAAGGGCGTCAGCTGCATGAATTGCGCTTCCGTCCAGTGCTGCAAAGCCCGTAACCGCGCCTGCACATCGACCTGCGGCAAAAATTTCAGCAGATCAGCGAAGTTGTCGCGCGCCGGGGCCATCACTTCGCGGGCCGCCCCAAAGCGCGACGTGGGCGGCGCCACGTCCGCCTGGGCATGAAAGATGGTCAGCGTGTCGGCCAGGTCCGACAGATGCGCTGGCTGCAACGCGCCCCGGGCGCAGAGCCGGTCCAGCCGACCGGCCTCGTCAAAGCGTTGCATCTTCACGGCGTATTCCATCGGTGCGCCCGGCCCGGTCCATTGCGGCTCTTGCGGCGTGTTGAAAATGCCGACCACGTCAAGGTAAAGCTCAGGCGCAAAGCGGCGGTTCAGGCGCAATTCGTCCAGGCAGCACTGGTGGCGCAGCGCCAGCGTGCTGAAGTCCAGAAACGGCAGGCGCACCGGCTTCTTGATCTTGTAGGCAAAGTCCCCTGCCAGCAACACCCAGGAGATATGCGTTTGCACCAGTTCCACCTGCACCACGGCGTGCGGATAGCGCTGGGGTTCAAGCAGGGCGGTGATGAGTGGTGGCAAGGGGGCATCCATAAAGCCATCGTGACCGAGCTAAAAAAACGAGCCTTGTTTTATCGCACAAGAGGGATTGTTTATTGCGCGATGGCGCGGTACTGCTGCAGCAGCGCCACCAGGTGCGGCAAGTTAAACGGTTTGCCCACATGGTCGTTCATGCCCGCGGCCAGGCAGGCGGCACGGTCGCTGGCCATGGCGTTGGCGGTCATGGCAATGATCGGCAGGGTTTGCTGCAGGGTCTGGCGGATTTCGCGGGTGGCTTCAAAGCCGTCCATCACCGGCATTTGCAGGTCCATCAACACCACATCAAACGGCTCGGGCGCCTCGCGCACGGCGTCCACACCTTCGCGCCCGTTGTTGGCCAGGGTGATGAGCGCGCCCTCCCGGCCCAGCAACTCAAGGGCGACTTGCTGGTTGATCAGGTTGTCTTCCACCAGCAAAATGCGCAGGCCGTCCAGCCGTTTTGGCTTCGCCACAGGCACCGGGACCGGAGCATCAAGCGCGGGGCTGGCCTGGTCTTCTAGCTTCATTTCAAGCACAACTGGCGCGGCCGCAACGACGCTCTGCGGCAACTCGGCCAGCGGCAGCCAGAGGCTGAAGTAAAACCGGCTGCCCACGCCCAGCGTGCTCTCCAGCTGCAGGCGGCCGCCCATCAGCGTCACCAGTTGTTCGCAAATGGCCAAACCCAGACCGGTGCCACCAAAGCGCCGCGTGGTGGACGACTCGGCCTGCGCAAAACTGGCAAATATGCCCACCTGGTGTTCGGGGGCAATGCCAATGCCGGTGTCGCTGACCGCAAATGCCAACTGCACTGCATCGTCAGCCTGCGCCAGCACCTGGAGGCTGACCCGCACTTCCCCCCGATCGGTGAATTTAAGGGCGTTGCCGCCGAGATTGATCAACACTTGCCGCAGCCGCATGTCGTCACCCAACAAGGCGGGCGGCAAGGCCGGGTCTATATCGAAGCGCACGGCCACGGGTTTGCTGCCCAGATTGGCTTGCAAGATCACCGACAAGTGCTCGACCAGTTGGGCCGGGCTGAAAGGTTGAGCGTCCAGCTTCATCTTGCCGGCATCGGCCTTGGAAAAATCCAGAATACTGTCGAGCAAGCCCAGCAACGAGCGGGCCGCGCCCTCGGTCTTGCGGGCGTAGTCCAGCTGACGGCTGTCCAGCACGGTGTTTCGCAGCAGCGTGAGCATGCCCAAAATGGCGTTCATGGGCGTGCGCAGTTCGTGGCTCATATTGGCCAGAAACTGGCTCTTGGCCACACTGGCTTGCTCGGCCGCTTGTTTGGCCTGGCGCAGGGCGAGGTCATCGTGCTGCTGCTGGACCATGTCGCGCACGGTGCCGCGGTAAAAACTGCTGAAGCAATACACCGCCAGCATCAAGGCCAGCGCCACCCACAAGGCCAGCAGGGCGTGCTTGGTCTGCAGGTCCTGCAAGCGCTGCTGCAACAGTGCCGCCAATACCGGCAGCACCGCGTCATAGGCCTGGCTCGTGGCCTCAAAAGCGAGGCCGCCTTGCGCCCACATTGCAGCGGGGCTCTGCCGGGTGTCGTTCATCACGGCCTCATACGCCCCGGCACGGTACGTTTCGACCTGGACCAAAAATGACAGGTCAAGCTGACGCTGCAGGGCGGGCTTGTGGCGCATGGCCTTGTCCACATAGGCCTGGTAGGTCTTCAGCTTGTCGCGCACATGGGCATCCCACACCGCGTAACGGTGGCGGGCGATGTTGCGCTCAGCCAGCGTGAAGCGGCCTGCGCTGGCCGCCAGGTAAGTGCTCCAGGCCCGAAGCTGCCCCAGGTTCTCCAGCAACGCGGGCAGCGTTTGCGCCGCCACGAGACTCAAATACAGGCTATCGATCTCGGGGTCCAGAATCAACTCGGTACGGTCTGCAATGTGCTGCGTCAATTCAAGCCCGGCGGCCGTGACGGGCAATAGCACACTGTTTTGCCCGGTTGTATCCTGCCCGCTGACTGAATTAGCCGTGGCCTCCCACATCGCCAGCAGATCGGTCAGTCCGGGCTGCACGCCATAGGGGTCGCCGCTGTGCGTGAGCGACTGGTCCAGTTGCGCCAACAAGACATCCACCTGCGCGCGGCTGCGTCGGTAGTCGCCCGCCGCATCAAAACCACCCCACAAGGCGCGGGCTGCATTGCGGTTAAGCACCAATTGATGATTGAGTGGCGCCAGCTGCTGCAACAGCGCCACGCCATGCAATTCGTGCTGGGCAAAGGTTGTCCGGTCGATGTAATCGTCAAACGCAGCCTTGCCCAACAGCAGCACCGGCACCAGAAAAACCAGCGTAATCACCCAGGCCTTGGTTGAAAACTGAAGCTGGCGCATCCAGCGCACACCTGGCTCCAGCAGCGTGGGCAGGCCGCGGGAACCCGTCGGGGCAATCACGGGAGCCGGATCAGCCGGCAGCACTGGGGAGGGCATGTGGGTCTCGGTTTCTCTCGTCATGTTGGACCTGTAAAGATTATTGTAAAGAGCAATAACCAAGCCAAATCATGCACTACAAAGGCGCCCAACCGATTGATAGGCCTACCCGCGCGGGCCGCCACCGCGCACTGCGGCCAGGGGTTTTACACTTGGGGGGTTATCCGCCAATCATTTTTTAATTTTCCGCAAGGCTGCCATGAGTGCATTTCAAGAAGAAACCGTTTTAAGCGTCCACCACTGGACCGACCGCTTGTTCAGTTTCAAAACCACGCGCGACGTCTCGTTGCGCTTCTCCAACGGCCACTTCACCATGATTGGCCTGCGTCTGGAGGGTGGCAAGCCGCTGCTGCGTGCCTACAGTATTGCCAGCGCCAACTACGAAGAGCACCTGGAGTTCCTGAGCATCAAGGTGCAGGACGGCCCACTCACCTCGCGCCTGCAGCACATCAAGGTCGGCGACAAGATCGTCGTCGGGCGCAAACCCACCGGCACCCTGCTCATCAACTACCTGCTGCCCGGCAAAAACCTGTATCTGATTGGCACCGGCACCGGCTTGGCGCCGTTTTTGAGCGTGGCGCGTGACCCCGAAACCTATGAGCGGTTCGAGAAAGTGATCGTCGTGCACGGCGTGCGCGATGTGGCCGAATTGGCCTACCGCGAGTACCTCACCTGCGAGCTGCCCGACCATGAATTTCTGGGCGAGATGGTGACCAACCAGATGCTGTATTACCCCACCGTGACGCGTGAGCCCTTTGTCAACCAGGGCCGTGTCACCACGCTGATGGAAAGCGGCAAGATGCAGGACGACTTGGGTCTGTCCAAGCTCGACCCGGCCAATGACCGTGTCATGATTTGCGGCAGCCCTGGCATGCTGCGCGACCTGAAGCACCTGCTGGAGCAGCGCGGCTTCATGGAAGGCAACACCACCAAGCAAGGCGACTTCGTGATTGAACGGGCGTTTGCCGAGCAGTGAGCAAGACCGATTGACTTAACCAACCAAATGCTAACGGTTGGTGGTCAGCAACGCAGGAAGCGGACCTTCGTCCAACCAAATCAAAGTAGTCGGAAAGCCAAAATGGCAGTGATTGTGGCGGGTGTCGCCGCAATCAGCAATCCCAAGGGATGAATGGCTTCATCCTCAAAACTACCCCTCAAGATGGCAAAGCCGGCAGGGTTGGGTGCATTAGCGATCACCGTCAGTCCTCCACCGGTCACCGCACCGGTCACCAGCGCGTACTTGAATTCGTCGCTGAGCCCTTCCACCAAAGACCCCAGATAAGTCAGCGCAGCGTTGTCAGTCACTGCCGTCAGCGCGGTGGCACCCGCATACACCGTGGAAGTGTCCATGCCAAGCAACATCGGCTCTAGCCACCATTGCTGCTGACCACCGAGCACCACCAGCCCGGCCAGGAAGAACGCGACCAACAGGCCTTCCCGCAAAAGCAATCGACTGTCCTGGTATTTGGGATACGCCTGCGCAAAGCCAATGAAGAACAGGAACAGGCCCAAAAAGCCAGCGGGATGGTGCGCCAGGGTCACAACGCCAGCAAGAAATATCACATGGATCAACACCACCCAACCCGGCATCTTCATCTCATCTGTCGTTGCCGCTTGAGGTAAGTGAGCCAGCTCCCGCTTGAAAAGCACCGTTGTGACCATGGCATTGATGAAGACAGCGACGGCGGCCTTCCATCCAATGGTGGTGAACATAAACCAGCTATCCCAGTTCCATTTGGCCGCCACCATCAACACCGGGGGGGCGGCAAAAGATGTCAGCGTTCCCCCAATTGAAATGTTGACGAACAACACCCCCAGCGTGGCGTATTTGAGTTTGCTCGAAACACCCACCCCAAAGATTCTGTCCCGAAGCATCATGGCCGCCAGTGTCATGGCCGCAGGCTCTGTAATTAAAGACCCCAGTAGCGGGAGGAACGACAAGGCTACAAAGTAAAAGGCCATACCCCCTTGCAGTGGCACAAAGCTCGCAATCACGCCGACACTTTTCTTGGCCAGATGTAAAACAGCCCGGCTTCCTGCCACCACCACAATGGCGAACACGAACATGGGTTCGGTAAAGTTACGGGAGTCGAGGTAGGCCGCCGCTTCTTGTGTGCCCAAAATGGCCATCATGGCGAACAGGAGGATCATCGCCCAGAAGCCAAACACAACCTCCACCTCGCCCAGCATGTGCCACAAGCCCGCATGGTCAGGCCGGTTGTGTGCAAGCCACTCAAAGAATTTGGTTGAAAAAGTGTGAATCAGTGCAATACCGAACAGTCCGGATCCCACCATTTGCATAGTTGTCATTGCTTGTCTCTTTTTTTGGTGTTGCTTACTGATGCCCTGACGCAATGCCTTGCGTCAATACGGACTGCGCGATGCATGTCACGATCAAGAGTCCAATGATTACTTCAATGAACTCTACAGTCTTTAAGGCAGCGTACTGGGTCAGTGCCAAGACTTTGGCCTGTTCCATAGGCCGGGATTTTTTAAGTATTTTCATAATTAGTCACCAAGTCACCTCATTTTTTTGTCTCGGTCGCAATGCTAACCTGCCTTGCAAGCGACCCCGACGGCACACCAGCCCTACGCTTAACAATGTGCTTACCCTTGACACTTATGAATGAACTTGCCTTGATTTGGTTGCAGTTCGCACTCTGCGTCGGGCTCATTGGGGCGGCCGGGCTGCGGCTGATTCGGTATGGCGATGCCATTGCCGAACTGACGGGACTCTCACGCAGTTGGGTTGGCTTGATTCTGGTGGCCACAGTGACCTCGTTGCCGGAGCTGGTGACGGGCCTGAGTGCCGTCACACTGGCATCGGCGCCGGACATCGCCATCGGCGATGCGCTGGGCAGTTGTGTCTTCAATCTGGCCATTCTGGCGTTGGTCGATATTTTTTACCGCAAGGACCCGGTTTACGCCATCGCCAGTCGCGGACACATATTGCCTGCCGGGTTCGGTGTCATTCTGCTGACGGCGGTGGCCATGATTTTGGTCTTGAGCGCGCAAGGCGTCATGCCGCAGTTGGGCCATGTGAGCCTGGGCAGTGTGGTTCTGGTGACGCTGTACGCCCTGTCGATGCGGGTGATTTACAAAGTTGAGCAGCGACACCATGAACCGGCAAAGCCCAAGACCACGACGCTCAGCCTGAAAGAAGCCTTGATGGGCTACGCCGTGGCATCCATCGTGATTGTCGGCAGCGGCATCTGGTTGCCTTTGCTCGGCGTCGAATTGGCGCGCATCATGGGCTGGTCGAACTCTTTTGTGGGCACGCTTTTTGTGGCCATGGCCACTTCAGTGCCGGAGTTGGCCACCACCCTCGGCGCCCTGCGCATCGGCGCGGTCGACCTGGCCATTGGTAGTCTGCTGGGCAGCAACCTGTTTGATATTCTGGTCATCGCCCTGGATGATCTGGCCTACCAGCCTGGCGCTTTGTACGAGCAGGTGTCATCGCTGCACATCGTGTCTGCGCTCACCGCAGCCATGATGACGGGGGCTGTCATCGTGGCCTTGACCTATCGCCCGGTGTCCCGGGTCTGGCACCTTGCCAGTTGGGCCAGCATGGCCTTGCTGGCCCTGTACATCCTGAATGCCGTGCTGCAGTACCGGCACGGACATTGACAGACCCGCCAGAATCAAAGCAGGCGAAAAGCCGCTACCGCCACCAGCGTTGGCGGTAGCGCCGCGATCAGCAGGCCCAGCGGGTGGATGACGCCATCGGCAAATTTCTCTTTCAGAATCGAGGCCCCCGC
>CAJAFJ010000352.1 GCA_903938955.1 uncultured beta proteobacterium
CCCCGCCGCGCCAACTCGTATTCAAACAAATTGCCCAGCAACTGCATGGCCATGTCTTTGAACGCCAGTGTCGGGCCGTTGGACAGACCTTCAAGCCACAAGTCGTTTTCCAGGTGGCGCAGGGGCACGATCTCACCGGTGCCAAAGACGGCGGCGGTGTAGGTCTTCTGGCACAGGGCGCGCAGATCGGAGGCGGGAATGTCGTCGATGTAGAGCGACAAGACTTCAAACGCCAGCTCGTCGTAGCCTTGCTCGTGGTAAACCTTGCGCCAGCGCTCCAGCGTGGCGTCGCTCACCTTGGGGTAGGACTCGGGCAGGTACAAACCGCCATCGGGCGCCAGGCCCTCCAGCAGAATTTCACAAAAACGCTTGCGCGGCGATGTGTCGCTGGCAGCGGCGCGGGTGGAGACGTATTTCATCAGGCCAACTCTTCCTTGCGGATACGGGTAATAGGCTCAAGCACCGTTGGCAAGGCCTGCATGTGGACCAGCGCCGCATTCATACGGGCTTCGACACAGTCGTGCGTGAGAATGATGACGTCAGTTTGCGGCACGTGAACAGCTCCTGCCGCCGCACCTGCTTGAACCACTTCGTCGGCTTCGCGCTGCAGCACGGCATCAATGCTGATACCGGACTCGGCCAGAATGCCGGTCACTTTGGCCAGCACGCCCGCTTCGTCGGCCACGCGCAAGCGCAGGTAATAACTGGTCACCACTTCGCTCATTGGCAGCACCGGCAGGTCGCTCATCGAATTAGGTTGGAAGGCCAAATGCGGCACGCGGTTCAGCGGGTCGGCGGTGTGCAGGCGGGTGATGTCCACCAAGTCGGCAATCACCGCGCTGGCGGTGGGCTCGGAACCTGCGCCTTTGCCGTAGTACAGCGTGGTGCCGACGGCATCGCCCTGCACCATCACTGCATTCATCGCGCCTTCGACGTTGGCGATCAGGCGCTTGGTGGGCACCAGGCTCGGGTGCACGCGCAACTCGATACCGGCTGGAGTGCGCTTGGTGATGCCCAGCAATTTGATGCGGTAGCCCAGTTGCTCAGCGTATTTGATGTCGGCCGCGCCGAGCTTGGTGATGCCTTCGATATAGGCTTTGTCGAACTGCACCGGAATGCCGAACGCAATAGCCGACATGAGGGTGGCCTTGTGCGCGGCGTCCACGCCTTCAATGTCAAACGTCGGGTCGGCTTCGGCATAACCCAGTGCTTGCGCTTGCTTGAGCACGACGGCGAAATCAAGACCCTTGTCGCGCATTTCGGACAGGATGAAGTTGGTGGTGCCGTTGATGATGCCGGCAATCCACTGGATGCTGTTGGCGGTCAGGCCTTCGCGCAACGCCTTGATGATCGGGATGCCACCGGCCACGGCGGCTTCAAACGCCACCATCACGCCTTTGGCGGAAGCGGCGGCAAAAATCTCGGTGCCATGCACGGCCAGCAGTGCCTTGTTGGCGGTGACAACGTGTTTGCCCGCCGCAATGGCTTCCAGTACCAGTGTTTTGGCAATGCCGTAGCCGCCAATCAACTCGATCACGATGTCGATGTCCGGGTTGGCGATGATGGCGCGGGCGTCGCTAACCACTGTGACGCCTTCACCGACCATGCTTTGCGCACGCGCCACATCCAGATCAGCCACCATCGTGATCTCAATGCCACGGCCCGCGCGACGTTTGATTTCTTCCTGATTGCGGCGCAGCACATTGAAAGTACCGGAACCCACAACACCCATGCC
>CAJAFJ010000353.1 GCA_903938955.1 uncultured beta proteobacterium
ACTGGGCCTCGGCCCTTGTCAAGCTGGGCTTCAATCACCAGGCCCTTGGCCATGGCATTTACCGGCGCCCTGAGTTCAAGCACTTCGGCTTGCAACAGCACTTGTTCAAGCAACTCGTCAATACCCTGACCGGTTTTGGCCGACACAGACACAAACGGAGAGGTACCACCAAAGTCTTCAGGAATCACTTCTTCCACTACCAACTCGTTTTTGACACGCTCAGGATTAGCATCAGGTTTATCCACCTTGGTGATCGCCACCACGATTGGCACACCGGCAGCCTTCGCATGCTTGATGGCTTCTTTGGTTTGCGGCATGACGCCGTCATCCGCTGCCACCACCAGAATCACGATGTCGGTTGCCTGCGCACCACGGGCACGCATGGCCGTAAAGGCTTCGTGACCGGGGGTGTCGAGGAAAGAGATCATGCCGCGGGGCGTTTCAACGTGGTAGGCACCAATGTGCTGGGTAATACCACCGGCCTCGGCCGAAGCCACTTTGGCACGGCGGATGTAATCCAGCAAGGAGGTCTTGCCGTGGTCAACGTGACCCATCACCGTCACAACCGGAGCGCGCGGCAACGATTCTGATTGCTGTTGCAGCACTTCGTCATCGGTAAAGGCTTCTGGATCATCCAGCGCCGCCACGATGGCTTTGTGGCCCATTTCTTCCACCAAAATCATGGCGGTGTCCTGGTCCAGCGGCTGGTTGATGGTGACCATCTGACCCAGCTTCATCAGGTGCTTGATCACCTCGGACGCCTTGACGGCCATCTTGTGTGCCAGCTCGGCCACGGTAATCGTTTCAGGCACGTGGACTTCAATGACACGCGCTTCGACCGGTGCAGCCTGCACGCGGTTTTCGTCACGATCACGGTCGTTGCTGCCGCGCTTGCCACCGCGCGCTGGAGCGCGCCAGTTGGTGCCGCGACCGGCTGGGGCCGTCGTAGCGCCACGGGTAGGAATGGCGCTTTTCTTTTTCGGATCGCCAGCCCAGCTGCTGGAGAGCTTGGCGGACTTGACTTCTTTACCAGCACCTGCCGCGGCGCCTGGTGCGGCTGGCGCACCGGGTTTGGCGGGCTTGGCGGGCACGGCGCCAGCAGCGGGCTTGTGCAGCGTGCCTTTGATGCCGGCTTTGGAAGGATCAGGCTTGACTTCTTCAACCTTCTTGGGCGGAGGCGGTGCTTTTTTCGCGGGTGATGACATCATCAAGCGAATGGCAGCGGCTTCGGCCTCAGCCTTGCGGCGACGGTCACCCAAATCAGCCGCGCGCGCCACATCTTCAGCGGCACGGGCTTTGGAGTCAGCGGCGGCTTTTTCAGTCGCTGCCAATTTGACTTTGGCGTCGGATTCCGCTTTTTCAGCGGCTTCCCGGACCTTGGCGGCGGCGGTGTCGATGGCCTCTTGCGCCTGCACAACAGGGGCCGCTACGGGCTTGCTCTGTTCTTTCAGGGCTTGGGCAGCCGCTTTGTCGGCGGCCTGTTGTGCTGCCTTGGCAGACGCTTGCTCAGCGGCTTCACGGGCCAGGGCTTCCTGCGTTTCACGCTGACGGCGACGCTCGGAGAGTTCTTCTTCCTGGCGACGGATCAACTCAGCCTGACGGCTGGCTTCTTCTTCACGACGCACCAACTCCTGGTTGTCAATCTGCGGCGTGGTGTCAACTTCTTGCTCAGGCACGGCGACCTCAACAGCGACTTCAACGCCGTCTTCACGGCGAACGAAGGTTCGCTTTTTGTGCATCACGACAGGAATCGTACGCACTTTGCCACTGGCATCAGCCTGCTTGATTTCGCTGGTCGATTTCTTGACCAGCGTGATTTTCTTGCGCTCAGGGCTACTGGTGCCATGGCTGGCTTGCAAGTGGCTTAACAGCAGCTGTTTGTCAGCGTCTGTTAGTTTGTCAGAAGCGGCCAACTTGGCCACTCCTGCCGATTTCAGCTGCTCAAGCAGCGTTTCGGTTGATTTTTTGAGTTCGATTGCAAACTCGGCGACTGTCGTACTGAACATTTGTTGGGTAACCTTTCATGACCATTACTCTTGAGAAGCGGCGTCATTGGTAAACCAATGTTCGCGCGCCTTCATGATCAAGGTCTTGGCTTCGTCCGCAGACTGGCCGGTGATTTCTGTAAGTTCGTCCACGGCCAAATCGGCCAGATCGTCACGGGTGTGAACACCGGCATCAGCCAGTTTGCCGAGCAAGTCGGAGTTCATGCCTTCGAGGTCGTGCAAATCCAGCGAAACCTCGTCCACATTTTCTTCATGCGCAATCTCCATGGTCAGGAGTGCGTCTTTTGCGCGGTTGCGCAACTCATTGGCTGTGTCTTCGTCAAAACTCTCGATTTCGAGCATTTCTTCCAAAGGCACGTAAGCGACCTGCTCCAGGCTGGTGAAGCCTTCGGCGATCAGCAGATCGGCGATTTCTTCATCAACATCGAGCTTTTCCATGAACAGCTTGCGGCCGGAATCGGTCTCGGAAGCTTGTTTCTGGGCCGATTCAGCTGCGTCAAGGATGTTGATTTTCCAGCCGGTCAAGTCAGACGCCAGACGCACGTTTTGACCGCCCCGTCCGATAGCAATCGCCAAATTTTCCTCATCCACCACCACGTCCATGGCGTGACGCTCTTCGTCCACCACGATGGAGGTGACGTTGGCCGGGGCCAAAGCGCCAATCACGAACTGGGCTGGATCTTCGCTCCACAGCACAATGTCAACGCGCTCACCGGCCAGCTCATTGGTCACGCCATTGACCCGCGTGCCGCGCACACCGACACAGGTGCCGATGGGGTCAACCCGCTTGTCATGCGACAACACTGCGATCTTGGCGCGGGAACCGACATCACGGGCGCAGGATTTGATCTCCAGCAGACCTTGTTCGATTTCGGGCACCTCCTGGCGGAACAGCTCAACCATAAATTCTGGCGCGGAACGCGACAAAATGATCGGTGCGCCGCGCAGGGTCAAGTCGACTTCCATGATCATGGCGCGAACGCGGTCGCCCATGCGCAGGTTTTCTTTTGGGATCATCTCGCTACGTCGCAAACGGCCTTCAACACGGCCGCTTTCGACAATGATGTCACCCTTGTCCATGCGCTTGACGGTGCCGACAAAGATCTTGTCGCCGCGCGACATGAAATCATTGAGCAACATCTCACGCTCGGCATCGCGAATTTTTTGCAGAATGACCTGCTTGGCTGCCATGGCGCCAATCCGGCCGATAGGCACGGATTCCACCGTTTCTTCGATGTACTCATCGACTTCGATGTCAGGAATCTGCTCTTTGGCTTCGAACAACAGGATTTCCTGATCAGGCAACTGCAAGCCCGCCTCATCGGGGACCACATGCCAGCGACGGAACGTCTCGTAGCTGCCGTTGTCACGG
>CAJAFJ010000354.1 GCA_903938955.1 uncultured beta proteobacterium
CCTTGCCAAAGGGGGCCTTGGTGACAACTTTGAACTGATGACAATAGAAAGGCTCGCCAAGAAGTTGATTTGATGGAGTTAGAAGTTTGGGGTGATGCAGCAGAGATTTGAAAATGTCGCTGCTCACGCTCGGTGACCTTGGTTTGCACACCGCTGAGGGACAGCTTCACACGCAGACTTTCAGCGTCTTCAGCGGTACGAAAAGCACCCAACTGCACAAAGTAGACAAACGGTTCGGCCGTGGCATTGGCGGCCCGCGCCTTGGCCAGATCGCCCAGCGGATCAGCGGAAGCGGCAGGCTTGCTGTCAGCCTTGGCGACGGGGGCCGCAGGAGCTGCCGCGCCCTCGGGCACCGGCTTGGCGGCGGCGGGCGCCACATCAGGGGTGGGCGTTGCGGGCACCGGGGCGGCTTCAGGCGCTGCCGGTTTGGCTGGATTTTTGCCATACAAGGGGGCGTTGGGGTCCCAGTCCTTGTTCTTTCGGCTCTCTTCCACGTCCTGGCCCGCGTTGCGGGTCTGGCCTTTGTTGAAGAAGGGCACCGGCACTTTGGTGACATAAACCGCCACCGCCAGCGCCGTGCCCAAGCCCACCACGAGGCCAATGCTGAACCCCAGCAGGGTTCCTCCACGTTGCTGTTTCATGCGCATCTGATCAGTCTTTCAAACTTGGATTACATTTTTTGCGGGGCGCTCACGCCCAGCACGGCCAGACCATTGTGCAACACCTGCGCTGTGGCTGCGACCAGCGCCAGACGCGCCTGCTTGACGCTGACATCGTCGACCAGAATACGCTCGGCATCGTAGTAGCTGTGGTAACAGGCGGCCAGTTCACGCAGGTAAAAAGTCACGTCGTGCGGCGCAAAGTCCACGGCGGCGGCTGTCAGCATGTCGGGGTATTTGGCCAGCAGCAGCATCAGCGCCAGGGCCTGCGGGCTGACCAGCGGCGACAGATCAACGGCTTTGAGCGAAGCTTCATCGCCCCCGTCTTTTTCGCGCCAGGCCGCCAGCACCGAGCAGATGCGGGCGTGCGCGTATTGCACGTAATAGACCGGGTTGTCGTTGTTCTTGGCCACGGCCAGATCGACGTCAAAGGTGTACTCGGTGTCGGGCTTGCGGCTCAGCAGGAAGAAGCGCACGGCGTCTTTGCTGGTCCACTCGATCAAGTCGCGCAGCGTCACATAGCTGCCGGCGCGCTTGGAGATTTTGACCTCTTCGCCGCCCTTGACCACGCGCACCATGGTGTGCAAAACATAGTCGGGGTAGCCTTGCGGAATGCCCACATTGGCCGCCTGCAGGCCAGCGCGCACCCGGGCAATGGTGCCGTGGTGGTCGGTGCCCTGGATGTTGATGACCTTCTCAAACCCGCGCTCCCACTTGGTGATGTGGTAGGCCACATCGGGCACAAAGTAGGTGTAGGTGCCGTCGCCTTTGCGCATGACGCGGTCTTTGTCGTCGCCGTACTCGGTGGATTTGAGCCACAGGGCGCCGTCAAGCTCATAGGTTTTGCCAGCGTCTTGCAGCTTTTTCACTACCGCGTCCACCTTGCCGCTCAGGTACAGGCTGGATTCAAGGTAGTAATTGTCAAACTGAACGGCAAACGCCTTCAGGTCCAGGTCTTGCTCGTGGCGCAAATAGGCCACGGCGAACAGGCGCATGTCGTCCAGCGCGTCGATGTCACCCGACGCGGTGTACTCGCGGTCATCGGAGTGCACTGTTTTTTTGGCCAGGTAGTCGGCGGCGATGTCGGCAATGTAGTCGCCGTTGTAGGCATTGGCGTTTTCACCGCTCGGCCACTCGGCATCGCCCGGCTTGAAGCCGCGGGCGCGCAACTGGGTGCTGGTGGCCAGCGTGCCGATTTGCACCCCGGCGTCGTTGTAATAAAACTCGCGGTACACATCCCAGCCCTGGGTCTGGTTCAGGTTGCAGATGGCGTCGCCCAAGGCGGCTTGGCGGCCGTGGCCAACGTGCAGCGGGCCGGTCGGGTTGGCGGAAACAAACTCCACCAGCATCTTGCGACCGGTGGCGGGTTGCTGGCCAAACTGGGTGGTTTGCGTCAGCACCTCGCGGATGATTTGCTGCTTGGCCTCGGGCTTGAGCTTGATATTGATAAAGCCGGGGCCGGCAATATCCACCGCATCGACCCACGCCTGAAAGGGCGCGGCCGCCAGCAGTTCGGCACGCAGGTTTTCGGCCAACTGGCGCGGATTGAGCTTGAGCGGCTTGGCCAGCTGCATGGCGGCGGTGGTGGCAAAGTCACCATGCGCGGCCACTTTGGGCGACTCAAACGCGGCTTTGGCACCGGCGCCAGGGGATAATTTTTCCAGGGCTTGCGCCAGGGCTTCGAGTAATTCAATTTTTACAGACAACATGGCTTGATTTTACCGGGGTGGCGGTGCGACCCCAGCTGCCAGCCAGGTGAACAGAAAATAATCTGAATCAAGCGCAGATCGACAGCGACTCCCTAGAATACCCACCCATGTACTCGCCCCGCTTCGCCCGTCTCATCGCCCGCTGGGTGCTGATGTGGTTTGCGTTGTCACTGGGTGTGGCCATTGCGTCACCCGGGGTCCAGCCCAAGGGCACCGAGATGGTGTGCTCGGAAGGGGGCGTCATGAAGCTCGTCGTCCACAACGACGACGGCTCGACGGCAACCACCAGCTTCGCGCTAGACTGCCCCGTGTGCGCCAACCTGGGCGCGCCACCGCCCGCCTTGGCGTGGGCTGCCGAGCCCCCGTTTGAACTGGCTTTCTCCCTCTTGCCGCTTGAAGTAGCGCGCATCGACTCTTTGCTGCGTAGCCCCTGGCAGGCCCGCGCACCGCCAGCCGCCTCCTGACCTGTTTTCACCAAAAAACTGACGCTTGCGCAGGCGCAAAGCATGGCTTTTCAACGCCTGGACTCGGCCAGCGCCCTGCGCCGCTCACGCAACGCGCCCAATGGGGCTGATTCAGCGCCATCCAAACTTTAAAAATAATCACCATGTCAAACTTTACTATTCGCACACTCCCCTTGGCCATCGCGTTGGCCTTACCCGCCCTCAGCCTGCTCTGCAGTCAGGCCCATGCCGCTGATGAAAAAACCAATACGCTGCCAGTGGTCACTGTCAGCGAGGCCAAACCGGATGAGCAAGCCACGGGCGGCACCGTGGTCGACAAGGCCAGCCTGTCCCGCAAACTCACTGGCAGCAGTGACACGGCGAGCTTGCTGGGCGATGTGCCGGGCCTCAGTTTGTACGGCGCTGGTGGCGTTTCGAGCTTGCCGGTCATTCATGGCCTGGCAGATGACCGCCTGCGCATCAAGGTCGATGGCATGGATTTGATCTCGGCCTGCGGCAACCACATGAACCCGCCGCTGTCCTACATCGACCCCACCAGCGTGGGCAGCATCCAGGTGTTTGCGGGTATCACGCCGGTGAGCATGGGCGGCGACAGCATTGGTGGCGCCATCGTGGTGAACTCGGCGGCGCCCGAATTTGCCAAGCCGGGGGAAGGCCTGTTGCTCAAAGGCCAGGCTGGCACGTTTTACCGCAGCAATGGCAGCGGCAAAGGTGCTAACTTGTCGGCCACGGTGGCCAGTGACACGTTCAACCTGACTTACAACGGATCGACCGTGGAATCGGGCAACTTCAAGGCGGGCGGCGACTTCAAACCGGCCGGACCGGCTTTTAAAGCGGACGGCAAGTCGCTCTACACCTCGACGACATGGCTGGCCGGGGATGGGGTTGGCTCGTCCATGTACAAATCCACCAACCAGTCCGTCGGCTTGGCGCTACGCCATGACAACCATCTGTTTGAGGTGAAGTTCGGCGTACAGGACCTGCCTTACCAGGGATTTCCGAACCAACGCATGGACATGACCGGCAATGACAGTGAACAAGTCAATCTGCGCTACACCGGTCAATACGACTGGGGCACGCTGCAAGCACGCGTTTACAACGAGAACACCCGGCACAAGATGAACTTCCTGGAAGACAAGGCATATTGGTACGCAGGTAAGGCACCGGTTGCACCACTTTTCATACCAGCCATTCCCGCCCTCGGCATGCCGATGGACACAGAAGGCAAAAATACCGGTGCAACGGTCAAGGCGGACATCCTGTTGTCAGCCCGCGACACGCTCCGAGTGGGTGGTGAGTACCAGCGCTACCGGTTCAACGACTGGTGGCTGCCGTCCGGCAATGGCGGCATGTCGCCGAATACCTTTTTGAGCATCAACAATGGCGAGCGCGACCGCCTGGCCGTCTTTGCCGAATGGGAAGCCCGCTGGACCCCGCAATGGATGAGCCAATTCGGCCTGCGCCATGAAACCGTCAGCATGAACGCTGACAAGGTGCAGGGCTACAACACTACCGCCACCTACCTGGCAGACGCGACGGCCTTCAACGCCGCCGACCGCAACCGAACCGACAACAACCTGGACCTGACCACCCTGGCGCGTTACACCGCCAGCAGCACGCAAACGGTTGAGTTTGGCTTTGCCCGCAAAACCCGCTCACCCAACCTGTACGAGCGCTTTGCCTGGTCCACCGGCGGTATGGCCATGAACATGATCAACATGGTGGGCGACGGCAATGGCTACGTGGGCAACCTGGCCCTGAAACCGGAAATCGCCAACACCCTGAGCGCCACCGCCGACTGGCATGACGCCGACCAGCAGAACTGGGGCTTCAAAGTCACGCCCTACTTCACCTACGTGCAGGACTACATCAACGCGGCGCGCTTGCCCGCCTCGGCCGCCTCCACCGGCTACGTCTTTTTGCGCTACGCCAATCAGGATGCGCAGCTGTACGGGCTGGATGTTTCCGGTTATTTCCCGCTAGTCAACAACACGGGGTTTGGTAACTTCACCGCGACCGGCATGCTGAATTACGTCAAAGGCAAAACGACGTCCGGCACGGATGACCCCCTGTACAACATGATGCCGCTGAACGCCAAACTGGCCGTGGTGCAACGCGCGGGCAGCTGGACCAACACGGCGGAGGTGCTGCTGGTGAGCGCCAAGACCGAGGTCTCACACATCCGCAACGAACAAGCCACTGCGGGCTATGGCTTGCTCAACCTGCGCAGCAGTTACGAATGGAAAAAAATGCGTCTGGATGTAGCTATCGAAAACGCCTTTGATCGGCTCTACGCCAACCCGCTGGGTGGCGCCTATGTCGGCCAAGGCACCACCATGCCACCGACGGGCGGCTGGCCTTATGGTTATGCCGTGCCCGGCGCGGGTCGCTCAATCAATGTCGGCGTCAACGTGAAATTCTGAGGCTAACATTTGCTAACCCCAGCGTTGTATGCTGAAATCGCGCCGGGATTTCCCACCAACACTATCCAAGGAAGCACGATGAAGAAACTTTTGTCCCTGATCGCCATGAGTCTGTCCCTGTCCATGGGCGCCGCCTTTGCTGCTGATGCACCCGCCGCGGCTGCTTCCGCCGCCAAAGCCCCGACCGCCCAGCAAAACAAAATGGGCATGTGCAACACAGAAGCCAAGGGTAAAACGGGCGATGAACGCAAAGCCTTCATGAAAGAGTGCCTGAGCGCCAAACCGGCCGGCGCCGTATCTGACAAAAAAATGGCACAGCAAGAAAAAATGAAAGCCTGTAACAAAGAAGCGGGCGAAAAAACCCTCAAAGGCGACCCCCGCAAGGCCTTCATGAAAGAGTGTCTGAGCAAGTAAACCCGTCCGGGACCGGGCCAACCCCGGGTGACGCCCGCTGCGGGCGCCACAAAACGCAAAAAACCCCGCCCATACAGCTTGCGCGGGGTTTTCTTTTGGCATGATGCGCACATGATTTCTCGCTCCAACCGATCTCCTTCCATCTCCTGCGTGATTCCGGCCTACAACGAAGCACGCAATCTGGGTACCTTTGTGCCGCAAATTCTGGCCACGCTGCGGCCGCTGAGCGCGCACATTGAGTTGATCGTGGTCGATGACGGCAGCCGGGACGACACCACCGCCGTCATGCAGGCCCTGTGCGCGGACCATCCCGAGGTGGTGTACCTCAAGCTCTCGCGCAACTTTGGCAAGGAGCCCGCGCTCACCGCCGGCATTGACGCCACCCAGGGCGAGGTGGTGGTGTTGATGGACGCGGATGGTCAACACCCGGTGTCGCTGGTGCCCGAGATGCTGGCAACGTGGCGCGCCGGCTCGGACGTGGTGTACGCCGTGCGCAAAACCCGTGACGACCAGTCCGGGCTGCAGGTCAGCCTGACCGGACTTTTTTACAAACTGGTCAACTTTGGCAACCGGGTCAAAATTCCGGCCAACGCGGGCGACTTTCGTTTGATGGACCGCAAAGTGGTCGATGCGCTCAAGCGCCTGCCCGAGCGCAACCGTTTCATGAAAGGGCTGTACGCCTGGGTCGGTTTCAACAGCACGGCCATTGACTACCAGCCCCTGCCGCGCGCGGATGGCAAAAGCAACTTTGGTCTGCGGGGATCGATGTCACTGGCGCTGACGGGCATTTTGGCGTTTTCGATCACGCCCTTGCGGGCCTTGACGCTGGTGGGCCTGGTGTTGTCTGCCATCGCGCTGGGCTATGGCGCCTGGGTGGTGGGCGAGTATTTTGTCTCCGGCATTGAGGTGCCCGGCTACGCCACGATTGTGGTCGGCATGATGTTTTTCAGCGGCATCCAGCTGCTGTCGATTGGTGTGCTGGCGGAGTATGTGGGCCGCATTTATGAAGAGGTCAAGCAACGCCCAGCGTACCTGATCAGCCAGCGCAACGGCGCGGGCCTGCCCAGCACCGCCGCTGCGCAAGATGCTGGCAACCGCATCTTGGACCGTCCAGAAACATCGCTGCTTTGAGCGCTTCCACCTTCTGGTTTTTGGCGGTGGGGGGCAGCGCCGCCCTCACCCACATGGGCGTTTTTGCTCTGGCGCAAGCCCACCTGCTGCCTGAGTTGGCCAACGCCCTCGGGTTTGTGGTGGCCTTCTTTGTCAGCTTTGCCGGGCACCGGTTGTTGAGCTTCAAGGATGCGGCCACCAGCGTGGCGACCAGCCTGGGCCGGTTTGCTGTCACCGCGCTGGCGGGCTTTGCCAGCAACGAACTCATTTTTTCGCTGTTGCTGCGGGCGCTGTCCATGCCCGCGCTGCTGGCCTTATTTATCGCCCTGGTGTTTGCAGCCGGGCAAACCTTTTTGTTCAGCCGGTTCTGGGCCTTTCGCCGGTAACGGGTGGCCGGACTGGTACAGCGCCCAACCGGCGCCCTCGTAAAACAGCGTCCAGCCTGGCAAGCTGTTCGTCAAGACATCCCCCTTGTTGGCGACAAACCAGTTGCCCGGCACCACACCGGCCGGGGCCAGGGCCGCGGGCAACTGCAGCACCTGGGCCGCCTGCGGGTCAAAGTCAGCGCCTTCAAACAACTCGCGTTGCCAGCCGTCACGGGCGGTTTGGCGCAAGGCCGGCCAGTTGGCCAGCACGACCAGCGGCTTGTTGGTCTGGGCATAAAACGGTAAATCGTAAGGATACGACCCGGACACGTACACGGTGTCCGACGGCCGGGCCGCGCAGGCCAGCACCTGGGCCACGTCTTGCGTGCGACTGGCGCGGGTGAGCGGGCCGATCTGCATCACGAACGCCAGCGCCAGACCGATATTGAGCAGGCACAGCCCGACAAACACCTTGCCGGCAGAGGCCCGGTGCGCCATTGCGCGCTCCCAACCCAGCGCCGACAACAGCGCCAGCGCTGGCATGACCGGCAAGATATAGCCCACCAGCTTGGAGTTGGGAATGGAGAAAAACACGGTGATGGTGAGCAGCCAGATCCAGCACAGACTCCACCATTCCGGAGCCATCAACGGCGCCGTCTCAAGCATCACCCCCATGGCACTGCGCACTTTGCGGCGCACCAGATTGAGTGCAAAAAACACCCACGGAAACAACAGCAAGACCAGCGACAACAGGTAAAACCAGCCCGGCCGCGCGTTGTTGAACGTGGTGGCGGTGTAGCGGTTGAACTGCTGGCCAATGAACATGTAATTGAACAACTCAGGGTACTTTTGCTGGGCCATGACAAACCACGGCAGCGCCACCAGCCCAAACAGCGCCAGGCCAGTGAACCACGGCAGGTACAGGATTTTCTTGAACTGGCGCGTCCAGATCAGCCAGACAAAAATCACCATGCCCGGCAGCGCGATGCCGATCAGCCCCTTGCCCAGCATGGCCAACGCGCAGGCGACAAAGCCCCAGCGCGCCAGCGCTGCGTTGGGTTTGTCACCGGCCATGAAGGCAAAC
The DNA here is from genome assembly GCA_903938955.1 of uncultured beta proteobacterium. The sequence continues at coordinate 8,229 of CAJAFJ010000354.1, forward strand.
GCAAAACACCAGATCGCCACACCAATCCACGAGGCCACCAGCATGTCGTGGTTGATGTACTGGCCCCCCACCAAAAAGGCCATGCTGGCGCCCAGCATGGCACCGGCGCGGCGGGCGATCAGCTCGGTGCTGATGCGGCGCGCCGACAGGTACAGCGCCACCATCATCAGCCCCACATGCAGCGCGGGCACCAGGCGCAAGGCCACAGCGTTGACGCCAAAGGTGGCCAGCGACATCGCTTCCAGCCAATGCAGCAGGGGCGGTTTGTGGAAGAACGGAATGCCGTTGAGACGCGGCGTGAGCCAGTCGCCGCTTTGCAGCATCCAGCGGCCAATTTCGCCGTAGCGGCCTTCGTCGGGCACGGCCAGCGGTCGCAGGGACGCCAGCAACAACAGCACCAGCCAGAGGGCGGCCAGGGTCAGCCAGGATTTTTGTCGGTCGGTCAGGGTTTTATTCACCGGCGGATTCTAGTGCGCGTCCAGCGCACCATAACGCGCAAGCTTCACGCCCGCCGTGGCCAGTGCCAGGGGGAAATCATCACCGTTCAGGTAGTCAAACTCCTGGGCGCGGGCAGTGCCGATAGCGTCGCCCGGCTCAGCATGGATGGCCGGATGGCACATGATGATGCTGCCCGCGGGCGCCTCTTTCAGCCAGCTCGCCATCAGCCCGGCATAGCGTTCAGCATTGCCGGAGAAGTCGTAGATGCCCGACAGGGCGATCGCCCCGGTCAGGCCTTCACGTGTCGCACTCTTTTCGAGCGCCGACGCACCCATGGCCGCAATCACCCGGGCCTTGAGGTCGGCGGGGCCAGGGGGGGCGCGTGAGATTCGCAAATACGGCTTCGGGTCTTGGCGGCCATAGCGGCTGGCCAGCGCCTGCACCAGCGCGCCGCGGATACCGGCAAACTGCTGCACATGCTGGTGGCCGTCCACGTAGTCGGGCGGCGCTTGCCAGTGGGTCTCGAAAGCATCCAACTGACGCTCAATCACGGCCCGTGCTGCCACGGTGTCAAAGCCGCCCAAAGCCGCCTTGAGCATGGCCTGGCCCAACGACAGACCGTGCCCGCTGGCCACGGCAAACTCACTGGTCCAGTCCAGGTGCAGCCCCACGTCGAGGCGTCCGCGCAAGTCGTGCAACAACGCCACATCCTGCGCCCAACGCGGCGACAAGACCATGGCGCTGGTGCCGCTGATGCGGCCCCGAGCGGCCAGTTGGGCAATGCCCCGCGAAGCGCTTTCATGCACGGCGAAGTCGTCGGCGCACAGAATCACGCCTTTCAGGCTCTGCTCACCACGGGTCATCATTGAGCTTTCCAAAACCCAGGCTGGGCGTAATGGTGCTTGAGGTAATCAATCCACAAGCGCACGCGCAAGGGCAAATGCCGGGCATGGGGGAACACCGCGTAAATGCCGTTGGACGGCGCGGCAAAGTCTTCCAGCACCGCCACCAACTGGCCTGCTGCAATCTCGGCTGCAACCTCCCAGGTGCTGCGCCAGGCAATGCCATAACCGGCCAGACACCAATCGTGCAACACTTGGCCGTCGGAGCAGTCCAGCGGGCCGCCGGGCTTCAAAATGGATAAGTTCCGTGCCCTCCCCTTTGGGCACCTTGAAGGCCCAGCCGCGGTTTTGCGAGGCATCGCTGGACAGGGTCAGGCAGTCAAAGCGCGACAAATCGCCGGGGTGGGCCGGGATGCCGTGGTGTCTGAGGTAGGTCGGCGTGGCCACGCACAGGCGGCGGTTGTCGGCCAGACGCACGCTGACCAGGGACGAATCCGGCATGTCGCCCAGGCGCACGGCGCAGTCAAAGCCCTCACCGGCCAGGTCCACCACCCGCTCGCTCAGGCTCAAAGAGATCGTCACCTCGGGGTGCAGCTCCCGAAAACGCGGCACCAGCGGCGCCACATGGCGGCGCCCGAAACCGGCCGGGGCGGTGATGCGCATGTGCCCGCTGGCCTTGACGCCGCCCGCGGTCACGCTGGCCTCGGCATTCGCCAAATCGGCCAGCAGGCGCTGGCAATCTTCCAGAAACGCGCTGCCCTCGTGCGTCAGCGACAGGCGCCGGGTGGTGCGCACCAGCAGCTTGACGCCCAGCCGGTCTTCCAGCGCATCCAGCCGACGGCCGACGATCGCGGGCGCCACGCCCTCGGCCAGTGCGGCGGCCGTCAGGCTGCCCCGGGTGGCGACGGAGACGAAGGATTCGAGTTGTTTCAGCTTGCTCATGGGAAGAAATCAGCGGTGAGGCGATCAGCCTTTTTTGCTCCCAATCACCAACAAAACGCCCCCGATCACGATGGCGCCAATGCCGGCCCAGACCGGCACGTTGACCGTTTCTTTTTCTTTGACCGAGAGCTCCAAGGGGCCGAGTTTGATCGCGGTGGTGTCCTTGGTGTAGCTGAAGCCACCATAGACCAGCCCCAGCGTGCCAGCCACGATGAGCGCGAGTGCGACGAGTTTGATTGCGTTCACAGGAATGCCTCCGGTTGGCTTGACCCAAACCTCAAAACCAGCGGCTTCAAGGTGGGTAAGACGAAAGAAATTAAAGCACAGCGGCATCGACGGCTCAGCCGACGGCGCGCGCCAGCCGCAGCGCGTCGATGGCGTCCGGGCTGTAACCCAGTGCCGCCAGCAATTCAGCGGTGTGCTGACCCAGCGTCGGCGGGTGCAGGCGCACCCCGAGGCGCTGGCCGTCCATGGTGAAGGGGAACAGCGTGGTTTGCGCGGTTTGCCCGGCGCGTGCACCATCGGGCAGCGTGATGTCGGCCAGGCCGCCGGTGGCTTTTAAATGCGGGTCATCGAACAGCTCGTCGGGCTTGCGGATCGGCGCGAAGGGCAAGTCACGCGATTCCAACAAAGCGGCCAACTCAGCCGCGCTACGTTGAGCCAGGCGCTCGCGCAGGATCGGCAGCAGCGTGGCACGCTCGCGCACCCGGTCGTTGTTGCTGGCGTATTTCGGATCAAGCTGGAGGTCAGCCAGCCCCAGCGCATCACAAAACGTCAGCCACTGTGCATCGCTCACGGCCGCCAGAAATATCTGCTCGCCGTCCTTCACTGTGAACACGTCGTACACCGCCCAGGGCGAGATGCGCGCCGGCATGGGCGCGGCGGGCTGGCCGGTCATGGCGTACTGCAGCATGTGCTGGCCGACCAGAAACACGTTGTTCTCGAACAGCGCGCTTTGCACTTCCTGCCCTTTGCCAGTGATGCCGCGCTGGATCAAGGCGCCCAGCGTGCCAATGGCGCCAAACATGCCGCCCATGATGTCGTTGACACTGGTGCCGGCGCGCAGCGGGTCACCGGGGCGCCCGGTCATGTAGGCCAGGCCACCCATCATCTGCACCACCTCATCCAGTGCGGTGCGGTTCTCGTAAGGGCCGGGCAAAAAACCTTTGTGGCTGACGTAGATCAGGCGTTCGTTCACTTTTGACAGCGACGCGTAGTCCAGGCCATATTTCGCCATGGTGCCGGGCTTGAAGTTCTCGGCCACCACGTCAGCGGAGGCGGCCAACTGGCGTGCCACCTCGGCGCCCTCGGGGTTGTGCAGGTCAATCGCGATGCTCTTTTTGTTGCGGTTGAACATGGGAAAGAAACCAGCCCCGGCGCCCAATAAATGCCGCGTGCGGTCGCCGTCCATCGGCTCGACCTTGATGACTTCGGCGCCCATGTCGGCCAGCACCATGCCGCAGGTGGGGCCCATGACCATGTGGGTGAATTCGACGACGCGCAGACCCGCAAGGGGCAAGGGTTTTGAGGCTGGAGCGGGGTGGTTCATGGTGCTGGTTTGAATTGGCGGGGCAAAAATGCCTTGGTTGGCCCCCACTTTAACGCCCCGCCGCGCCAGCGCTTCAGCCATAGCGGGCACCACCGGGCCATGACGCGCACTTTTTTATTACCTCTCTTTTTGTCATAGATAACCAGATTGATTGGCTATTAATCAACAGGCATGTCTCGAATAAAGTAAAGCCATGCTTAAAACCAGCGCCCCCGCCCCTCACAAATTCAAACCGGCCCGGTTTGAGGCGCCGCGCGCGGTGTTGTTTGATGCCTACGGCACCTTGTTTGATGTCTACAGCGTGGGCCTGCTAGCCGAGCAATTGTTTCCCGGTCACGGTCAGGCCCTGAGCGTGCTGTGGCGCGACAAGCAAATTGAATACACGCGCCTGGTGACCACCTGCAACCACGGCGCGCACTACCAGCCATTTTGGGAGCTGACCCGCGCCGCGCTGCTGTACGCGATAAAGAAAATCACCGCCGGCACCGAAGCCACCGGGCCGTTTGACACGCAGCTTGAGCGGTTGATGAACGCCTACCGGTCCTTGAGCGCCTTCCCCGAAAACAAGGACGTGCTGACTGCGCTGAAGGCACGCGGCATCCCCACCGGCATTTTGAGCAACGCCGACCCGGCCATGCTGCAGCTGGCAGTCAAATCCTCCGGACTCGACGGCTTGCTGGACCACGTCATCAGCGTGGACCCGATCCGCAAATTCAAGACCCACCCCGACGCCTATGCGCTGGGCGAGCAGGCCACCGGACTGGCCGCACGGCAGATCGCGTTTGTCAGCAGCAACTCATGGGATGCGCTGGCCGCCACCTGGTACGGCTACCAGACGCTGTGGGTCAACCGCTACCAACTGCCGTTTGAAGAACTCGGCACGCCGCCCACCCGCACCGGCAGCAGCCTGCGTGATGTACTGGATTTTTTCCCGTCCTAACGACGCAGCTTTGTATCATTCACCCTGTTTTATTAGCCCACCTCCTCGTTTTAGGAAGCCCCTCACCATGACCGAACGCACCGCCAAAAACCGCCTGCAAGTCGCGACCTCGCTGCTGCAATTCATCGACCAAAAAGTGCTGCCCGGCACCGGCGTCACACCGGCCAAGTTCTGGAAAGGCTTTGATGCCATCGTGGCCGATCTGGCCCCGAAAAACATCGCCCTACTGGCCGAGCGTGACCGCCTGCAAACCGAGATGGACGCCTGGCACACCGCCCACCCCGGCCCGATCACCGACATGCCCGCCTACCGCGCCTTTTTAGAGCAAATTGGCTACCTGGTGCCGAACCCGAAAAAGGTCAAAATCAGCACCACCAAGGTCGACGCCGAACTGGCCAAACAAGCCGGCCCGCAACTGGTGGTGCCGGTGCTCAACGCCCGCTACGCCCTGAACGCCGCCAACGCCCGCTGGGGCAGCTTGTATGACGCGCTGTACGGCACCGACGTGCTGGACGAAGCCAAAGGCTGCGAAAAAGTCGGCAAAAAAGGCGGCTACAACCCCAAGCGCGGCGCCAAGGTCATCGAATACGCCCGTCACGTGCTGGACCAGACCGCACCGCTGCGCAAAGGCTCGCACGTTGACTCGGTGAGCTACCGCATTCGCGACGGAAAACTGGCCGTCAAACTGGCCGATGGCAGCAACACCAGCCTGAAAAACCCCGAGCAATTGGTCGGCTACCAAGGCGACAACAAAGACCCGTCCAGCGTGCTGTTTCTGCACAACGGCCTGCACCTTGATTTGCAAATCAACCGCGCCACCGCCATTGGCGCCAGCGACCCGGCTGGCGTCAGCGACCTGGTGCTGGAAGCCGCCCTGTCCACCATCCTCGACCTGGAAGACTCGGTGGCCGTGGTCGATGCCGACGACAAAGTGCTGGCCTACAGCAACTGGCTCGGCATTTTGCAAGGCACGCTGACCGAAGAAGTGGTCAAAGGCGACAAGGTCTTTACCCGTGGCCTGAACCCGGACCGCGTCTACACCGGCATCAAAACCAAGAAGGTCACACTGCACGGCCGCTCGCTCATGTTTGTGCGCAACGTCGGTCACTTGATGACCAACCCTGCCATCCTGTACAAAGGGGCTGACGGCAAAAACCACGAGATCCCTGAAGGCATCCTGGACGCGATGATCACCGTGACC
>CAJAFJ010000355.1 GCA_903938955.1 uncultured beta proteobacterium
AAAGGCACCGCCCATGCGCTCGATCTGGTACAGCGGGCCAACGCGAGTCAACACCCCGTCCTTTAACAAACGGGCCAGCCGCTCGATTAGCTCATCTTCTTGCAGCCCAAGGCGCTCGGCCGCTTCAAGGTAGGGGCGCTCGCAAATCGCCAGCCCACCATGCAGGCCGTTGATGATGTCACGGTCAATCTGATCCACAGGCCAGCTCCAAAATGTCTTCGTCGCGCTGCGGCGACACATAACGCGCACCGCACTGCTTGAAGCGGCGGCAGCTAAACAAAATCTCGTGCGGATAGTCGTCCAGTCCACACGCCTGCGTCAGCGCGGCAATACGCGCCTCAACATCGGCGCGGTCCTTGCCATGAATCATGCAAAACAGGTTGTACGGCCAGTGTGGCAACACGCGGGGCCGTCGGTAGCACAGGCTCACCCGGTTGGAGGCCGCAATGCACTGACCCACCTGGCTGACCTGCGCATCCGGCACGTTCCAGACCACCATGGCGTTGGCGGTAAAGCCCAGTTCATGGTGCCGCACCACCACGCCAAAACGTTTGATGACGCCGCTAGCCGTCCAGTGGCCCAGCAAACGCAGGGCATCGGCCTCGGCCCAGCCCAGCGCGGCAAACGGTTGTGACACCAGCGGCAAACCAGCCTGCAACACCGCCATCAAGGCGCGCTCTGGCGCGCTCAGTTCGACCGCAGCCACCTCTTGCGGTGCTGGTGTGTGATGTTGAAAATAGTGCGAAGACCCCGGCGCCAGCGAAAAGCCCAGGTCGATATGAAACTGCTCCAACAAAGGCAGCACCAGCACCGCACCACAGTCGCAAGCGGCCTCAATGTTCTGAAACAAAGCGCTTAATTGCTCAGCGCTTGACGCTGTCGCCACAAACCAGAGGTTGAAATGATGCTCGCGCTGGTAGTTGTGATTGACCTCGGGGTGCGCGCTGACCCGCGCGGCGACTTCTTCCATCCGGTTCAGCGGCACTGCCAACGCAGCCAGGGCGCTGACGCCCACCACATTAGGGCGAAACACAGCACCGATCCGGCTCACCAGACCACGCACCTGCATCGACTGTAAGGCCGCGATCACCGTGGCCTCGTCCACCCCCAAGCGACGCGCCAACTCGGCATACGGACGAGCAACCAGCGGGAAGTCCCGCTGAAAGTCGTTCAACAGCTTGAATTCAAGCTCACCCATAGCCACCTCAGAACCCGGTGCGCGCAGCGCGGGTGGTGAAGAAAATACCACTCGGGGACTCGGCGGGCAGCACCGCGCGTTGCGCAAAGTTAGCGGTGTCATACACCACCACCCGGTTGTCATCACGCGCCGAAATCCAGACCGACTCCCCGCGTGGCGTGAACTCCATGTGCAACACAGCCTTGCCGGGCACCAGTTGTTTCACCACGCTGCGTTGCTCGACGTCGATCACGTCCACGTTGGCGTTATCGGGAAAGGCAAAGTTGACCCACACCTGCCGACCGTCAGGCCGGGCAATCACAAACACCGGCTGGCCCGCGACCTTGATGCGACCGGCTTCCAGCCAGGTTTGCATGTCCAGCACCAGCACTTCGTGTCGGCCAATGGCGGGCACATAGGCATAACGCCCGGCCACGGCCCAGCCGCGCAGGTGCGGCATCTTGAACACTGGCAACTTTTCTTCCCCTTTGCCGTAGCCCGACAAAATGCGGCGAGCGCCCTGCTCCGGGTGCCACAAATCAAGCAGGGCCATGCCATCCTCGCCAAACAGACCGGCCAGGTAGTAGCGCCCATCCGGCGTAATCAGGCCGTCATAAGGCTGGTTGCCAATGTTTTTAAACTTCTGGATGGCGGGCTTGGTGGGGTCAGAAAAATCGCCGACCCAGATTTCACCGGCATCAAACAAACTCCAGACAAAGCGGTTGCCGGGCGCATCCGCCAAACCGACCACTTTCGAGCGCAGACCCGCATCACCATAGCTGGAGGGCACATCGGCCACCAACGCCAGCGTGTCGGCTGAAAACACCTTGACGCCACCGGGCGCGTAGTTTTGCGAGGCCACCAGCTTGCCGTCTTGTGAAATGGCGCCACCAATGCTGTTGCCCGCCTGCATCAAACGGCGCTCAATCTTGCCGAGCAACAGATCCACCTTGCTCAAGCCGCCGTCACGTCCAAACACGTAAGCAAAGCGGCCATCGCGCGAGTAAACCAGCGAGGCGTGCGACAAATCGCCCAAGCCCTTGACGCTGCCCAAGCTGACAAGTTGGCTGGTGTCCACAATTTGCACGCTACCCGTGGCGCGCTCGATAACCACGCCCAAATCACCGGTGCCGCGCAGCACGGGGGCAGCACAACCGGCCAGCAGGCACAGGGCGGCAGCGCTCAGCAGGGCCTGAAATTTGTTAGTTGCCAAGGGGAAATCCTTTTTTTAAATGAACAACGATCCACTCTGCCTCCGCCTCGCTCAAGAAACGCTTCCAGGGTGGCATGGCACTGGGGGCCAGACCGTACAGAATGGCGGCCTTGAGGTACTCCGGCGCTTTGTCCTTCAGGGTCTCGGGCAACAAGGCCGGTCCCAGACCACCTTGAAGCGTCAGGCCATGGCAGGAGCCACAATCTTGCCGCACCAGGTGAACGAGTTCGGCTTGTCGGGCTTGGCCCGGCATCACCGGGGCTGTCTCTGCGGACTGGGCGGCGCAAACCAGCACTGAGCAGGCCAGCCCAAGGGCGGCCAGCAGCTTGAAAATAATGGGATGAGAATACGGGTTCATCGTGATGGCGTGCACCTCTCAAAACTGGCCCACTTGCGCCTGCGCAAGTACGAGAATCATGAGAATGCACACGTCTTGAAAACGATAAATTATGCGGTCTACGTGCTTTTTTTTCGAGTGTTTTTACGCAAACGCAGGGGTTTCTCTTTTTGACTTAAGGCAGTTCAAGATTTAACACGTTTGTGCCACCCGCCAAGACGATGCGGATACCCGGAAGCCAGCATAATTTGTATCCATCAGAATTGATAGCTGTAAAAATGAGTTGGAAGTACCTTGAATAATCACGCGCACCCCATGGCTAAAACAGGCCTTGTTTACCTCGTTGGCGCAGGCCCGGGCGACCCTGAATTGTTGACCCTGAAAGCGGCCCGCCTGCTGCAACAGGCGGACGTCGTGGTTTACGACAACTTGGTGAGTGCAGGCGTGATCAGCCTGATCCCCGGCGCGGTTGAAAAAATCTATGTCGGCAAGCAAACCAATCGCCACACCCTGCCGCAAGGCGAGATCAACCTGTTGCTGGTCAAACTGGCCCGCGAAGGTAAAAACGTGGTCCGCCTCAAAGGGGGCGATCCGTTTATTTTTGGCCGTGGCGGCGAAGAACTGGAGATTTTGGCGGATGCGGGCATTTCATTTGAAGTGGTGCCCGGCATCACGGCGGCGAGTGGCATCTCCTGCTATGCCGGCATTCCCCTGACGCACCGTGACTATGCGCAAACCTGCCTGTTCACCACCGGTCACCTCAAGGACGGCACGCTGGACCTGGATTGGCCCGCACTGGCACGGCCCAAGCAGACGGTGGTGATTTACATGGGCCTGGGCGCCTTGATGGAGATCACCACTCGATTGATCCAGCACGGTATGGACGCCAGCACGCCGGCTGCCATTATTGAAAAGGGCACGACCCAGGCGCAGCGTGTCTTCGCAGGCACACTGGGGACGCTGCCGGGCCTGGTCCACAACCAGGGACTGCAATCGCCGTCTTTGATCATTGTGGGCCACGTGGTCGGGCTCCACACACGGCTGAACTGGTTCTCGTAAAAAAACGGGTGCCGCGTTAGCAGCACCCGTTTCAGAGGTCTCCTCGGGCAGCTATTACTGCTTCACGGCTTTCACATCACCGGCAGCACCAATACCCAGGGTGTAGCCCAGCGACACGTGGTGGAAACGGCCTGAGGCGTGGTCGCCATGGATGGCCAGACCAAACGGAATGGTCTTGCCTTCACCAGGGTTCTTGCGGGTGAAGGTCACGGTGTAAGTGTCACCGGCCTTGGCGCCTTCGGCCTTGGCACCCAGCGTGCCGCCGTCCATCTTGCGCTCGGTGGTGACTTTACCGTCCGCTACTTTGGCACCCTTGGCGCTCTT
>CAJAFJ010000356.1 GCA_903938955.1 uncultured beta proteobacterium
ATTCGATGACGCCGTTGCGATCGGTGATCACAATCATGTTGGCAGCGGCATCCAGCGCGGCCTGTTGCAGGCGAATGCGTGCTTCGCTTTCCACTTTCTCGCTCATATCCTGAAAAGACACCAGTGAGCCGACCATTTTGCCGTGCCGCATCAATGGTTTGGAGCGGAACGACACCGGAATGAAGTGCCCTTCGCGGTCTATAAAGTGCTCTTCCCCATCAAGCGAGGCGCCTTCCTCCAGCACCGCAATCAGCGGGCATTGCGCGCGGGGAAAGTGTTGGCCGCCTGGACGGCTGTGATGGATCGCCTGATGGGCCTGCTGCCCCACCAGTTCGCTGGCCGACCAGCCGAGAATTCGCTCGCTGGCCGCGTTGATGAAGGTGATGTTGCCTGCCATGTCGGTGGCGTAAACGCCATCGCTCAAGGTGTCGAGCATGGTGGCACTTTGCTCGCGCTGGCCCTCGGTTTCATCGCGCGCGATGCGTGCTTCGCCCAGCGCGGTCGTCAGCCGGCGCATGAACAAGGTTCCGGCAATGCCCCCGAGTACAACGACAAGCGCGATCAGCCCGGTTTCGATCTGCTTGAGTCGGTCGCGCCGGATCTGCAACTCGGCTTCAAGTGCGCGCAGGCGCTGGTCGCCTTCGATGAACAAGCGGTTGGCATTTTCATCCAGGCGTTCAAAGCTGGGCGGTACCTGCTTGAGCAAGACGGCAATTTCATCTTCGACGAGAAAGAAGTTTTTCTTGTCTTCTAGCTCCAGCGTTTGCCAGCGCCGGGCCAGCAGCTGCGCCAGCGTGCTGACCAGATCGCGAATCTGACCCAGCTGGGGCCCGATCTCGATCACTTCCATCACATGCCGGGCCGAGTTGTCGCCGGGCTGGTAGGTGGCTTCGCGCACCAGTTCGTCCTGACCGCCAAGGTTGAGCCGTAGCTGCCGTCGGGCCGTACCGCCGGTCGCCAGCACTTCCAGATCGTGCGTGAGCTTGTCCTGTTGCAGCAGGAACGCCTTGTTGATGCGGTCAAATCCGGCCGCATTCTGGATGCTGGCCATGCGATAGATGTCTTTTTCGATGCCCTGAATACCCCGCACGATTTCTTCACCGACAAACAGGCGCGCCCGTTCGTTGGCACCCCGCGCGCGCAGTTCATCTTCCAGGTCGGTGAAAAACCCGCGCAAACCGAACACCAGCAACACGCAGATCAGAAAAATGCCGACCAGCCAGCGCAGCGAAATGTCGACTTGCGCGGTGGCGCCCTGGGTCAACGGTTTGACCCGGTCTGGCGGCGTGGGCGTCAGCATCAGCTTAGCGCTTGGTCAAGGTTTTGTTGTCCAGGAAACCGTGTTTGCGGAAGATCGCCTGGCCTTCATCGCTGGCGCTCAGGGCCATGAAGCGGTGTGCCAGGTCGGGGTGTTTGGAGCTGCGAAGCTGGCTCAGTTCCAGCGCCTGGGGCGTGGCCAGTTTCGGGTCCAGGTCAATCACATCAACGGCCGCCGCGTTGTCGGTGAAGTAGCCCACCGCACGCCAGTTCATGGTCAGGTCGGCTTCTTTTTTCTTCAACGCCAACACCAGACTGCGCGAATCGGGGGCGAGAAAGGACGCTGCCTTGACCACTTTGGTGTAAATCCCCAAGCCATCCAGCACCTCTTTGGACTCCTTGCCGACACTGCCGGAAGCAGCGTTGCCCAAAATCATGACCACATCTTTGCGCAACAACTCACGGGGGTCCGACTTAACCTGTTTGGGGTTGCCTTTTTGCACCATCAGCGCCATCTGGTTGTAGCCCACGGTGACGAATTCGCCGAGCAGGCCTTCTTTGAAATGTTGACTGCGAAACGACGGTTCTCCCGGCAGATACCAGTCACCCGTATCGCTTTTTTTTGCCGACTGGTACAAGTCTTCTGAACCCCCTTGGGCGATGGCGACCTTGACGTTTTCGCGTTTCTCGAAAAGTTGCGCGATCTCCGTCATGGGGCGCACCATCGTGATGCCGCAGTACAGCAGCATTTCAGGTTTGGTGTTTTGCGCGATGGCGGGGCCCGCTAAACCGAGGGCAAGAAGGGCAACACTGTTAAAAACTCGACGGAACATAACAACTTCCTTGGGATTAACCCTCATTATCACCAAACAAAAACCTCAAACCCAGCCAATCCAGCCCAGCACGCCCCCCGCGCCCAGCAACCACAATAAATGCAGTCGGGTGCGCCAAACCAGCAGTGCCGACATACCGGAGAGCAGCCACAAAGGCACCTGATTGACCCCACCGCCATGGCTGGTGGCCAGAATCCAGCCAGTGGCCAGCAGCAGCGCAATCACCACCGGCGCCATGCCTTGCTTGAAGGCCCGCACGGCGCGTAACTCCCGGTTTTGGTGGCCCCAGCGCGCGGCAGCAAAGGTCAGCGTGGTGCTGGGCAGCAGGATGCCGACCATGGCGATAGCGACGCCCAACAAGCCGTAGGCCCAGGGCGCACCACCGGCCCCCGCACCGGCATTCAGGCCCACATGCCAGCCCAGTAACGCAATAAACAACACGTTCGGCCCCGGTGCGGCTTGGGCCAAGGCAATCGATGAGGTGAATTGACTGTCACTGAGCCAGTGCTGCTCATGCACCAGATAGCGCTGCATGTCTGGCGCCGTGGTGATGGCGCCGCCAATGGCCAGCAGGGAGAGCGATAAAAAATGAGTCAACAGCGCCAGCCAGTCGGCAACACTCAAGTGAATGGTCATGGCGTGGGCTCCTGATCCTGAAGTTGAACCCTGCCCAGTTGCCGGTAAGCCCAGCCGCAGGCAAGCACGCCCAGGCCCAGCAGCACCCACACCAAAGGCACGCGCAACAGGGCGATGGCGACAAAAGTCAGGGCGGCCAGCACAAGGCACACCAGCGATCCCATGACATTGGTTGTTAAAGCGGTCAGCAGCTTGAGCCCGGTGGCGGCAATCATGCCGGCGGCCACCGCGCCCATGCCACGCAAGGCACCCTGAATGCCTGGTGAATCAGACACGCCCGCAAACAGGACGGCCAGCGCCATCACGATCAGCAGCGGAAACGTCAACATGCCCGCCAGTGCGGCCAGTGCGCCGCGCATGCCAAAGTAGCGGTCGCCGATCATCAGCGACAAGTTGACGACATTGGGGCCCGGCAGAATTTGCGCCACCGCCCAGTCTTCCAGAAACTCTTCTCGGGTCAGCCACTGTTTTTTTTCGACCAACTCGCGCTGCACGATGGCGACCACACCGCCAAAACCTTGCAAGGCCAGTTTTGTAAAGGACCAGAACAGGTCGCTGGACGAGGCGGGCAGGGGGTGCATGATGACCGTCGGGATGGGCGGCTCTTCTAATGTCGGTACTTCAGGATTCGTCATTCAACAATTATCACAGTGGCACCGCCGTTGTCGGCGACCGGCCAGACCATGAGGTGCTGCAAAAGAGGTATTTTGCGGGGGCTAAAATAATTTCACTCTATGACCAACACGACCCCCCATCCTTCTAGCCAGGCTGACACGGCTTACCTCGGGCTTGCGCCCTTTCTTCGGATGAGCATTGCGGGCCTTGACATGCAAGGTCTCGGCCAGACCATGCTGGCCCAAACGAACGACCAGTCTGACGATGCCAATCTCTGGATGAATTTGTCCATTCTCATGCAGTGCCTGGGCCAGCGCGACATGGGTTTGGTCTTGCAGCAGCAAGCGCTGGCATTACAGCGCACCTACCATCTTCCGGCATCGGTTCAGCCCGCCAGATGCCGCCTGCTGATGCTCATGCAGGCGGGCGATCTGGCAGCCAATACGCCGCTGGAGTGCCTGCTTGAAAACAGCGATATCGATCTGGATTTGTATTACGTCACCCCGGGCGACCCCCTGGCCTTGCCCCTGCCGGAGCACGACGTGCTGATGGTGGCGATGAGCGAGTCTGATGACAATCACGAGCTGTTGCGCACCCTGGAACAACGGCTGTGTGATTGGCCCAAACCGGTCATTAACGCAGCCCAACATCTACCGGCGGTTGGGCGTGATGTGGCGAGTGCGCTGTTGCAAACGGCACCCGGCGTGCTCATGCCACCCACTTTGCGCAGTTCGCGGGCTGAATTGCACGCCATTGCGACCGGTGTGGCCCGCTTGCCCGAGTTGTTTGACGGCTGTGATTTTCCGATTATTTTGCGTCCGGTCGGCTCTCAAGCCGGTCGTGATCTTGAGAAAATCACCGGTCCTGATGACGTGGCCAGCTACCTGTCACGCGTCGATGCTGACGCTATTTACGTGTCGCGCTTTATTGATTACAGCGGCGCTGACGGTTATTTCCGAAAAATCAGGGTGGCGCTGATTGATGGCGCGCCATTCGTTTGTCACATGGCGGTTTCATCCAATTGGATGGTGCATTACGTCAATGCCGGCATGTACGAAGAAGCCTGGAAGCGCGAAGAAGAATTGGCGTTTATGGATGATTTCCCCCACTTTGTGGCGCAGCACCAGGCCGCGCTGGAAGCCATCTACCAGCGTACCCAGCTTGACTATGTGTGCATCGATTGCGCGCAAACCCCTGATGGAGAACTGCTGGTGTTTGAAATTGACCATGCCATGGTTGTGCATGCCATGGACCTGGAAACGCAGTTCCCCTACAAGCAAGTGCACATGCTGAAGGTGAAAAATGCGTTTCGGGACTACCTCTTTCGCCTCTGCGCGGCACAACCCTTGAAAGACCGATGAATCCACTCAACAGCCTGAATTTTTCCGGTGGCCCCGGTGTCTTGCCTGAGAGCGTGTTGCGACAGGTGCAGGAATCCATGCTGGCCGTACCCGGCGTGGGCTTGTCGGTGCTGGGGATCAGCCACCGCTCCGACTGGTTTGCATCGGTTGTTGCCGAGGTCGAAAGCAATATCAAAACTCTGCTGGGTCTGTCTGAAAATTACCATGTGTTGCTGCTCCAGGGGGGGGCTACTCAACAGTTTTCGATGGTGCCCATGACCCTGCTGCGTGGCAAAAAGCATCCGGCGCAATACCTGCACACCGGTTACTGGAGCGGCAAGGCCTTGCCAGAGGCGGCGCGCGAAGGCCCGATGAGCGTGGCCTGGAGCGGTGAGGCGTGCGGTTTCAAGCGCCTGCCGCAGGATGATGAGTTGGCTTTTTCTGCAGATGCGCCCTACATCCACTATGTGTCGAATGAAACGGTGGAAGGGCTCCAGTTCCACCGGGTGCTGGGCCGCGAGGATGTGCCCCGTGTCTGCGATATGTCCTCCGATTTTTTGTCCCGGCCTTGTGAGGCCGAGCGCTTTTCGCTGATTTACGCCCACGCGCAGAAAAATATCGGACCCGCCGGCGTCACGGTGGTGCTGGTGCGCGATGAGTTACTGGAGGGCGCGCCCACTGATTTGCCCGGTTTTCTGGACTATCGCCAGCAAATCCAGGCCCATTCCAACCTCAACACGCCGCCTGTTTTTGCCATTTATGTGATTTTGCTGGTCACCCGCTGGCTGCTCAACGACATTGGCGGCGTCGCGCAGATGGACCAGATCAACCGCAGCAAAGCGGCCTTGTTGTACCGCCAAATTGACAGCAGTGATGGTTTTTACCGGGGGCGGGCTGACGTGCAGGATCGTTCCCTGATGAATGTGGCCTTCAATTTGGCAACCCCAGAGCTGGAGAGAAAATTTTTGGCGGAGGCGTTGGCAGCCGGTTTTTCGGGTCTGGGCGGGCATCGCGCCATTGGCGGGGTGCGGGCTTCTATTTACAACGCATTGACGCGCACGACGGTCGAAAAATTGTTGGAGTTCATGGAAGATTTTCAGCGTTCCCAGCGCGGTTGATCGGGCTCAATTTAAGGCTCAAGTTTCATTAAGATCGGCCGAAAACATTTACGGAGTACTCCAATCTGGCGATTGAAACTGATGATGAATGCGCTGTTGTTTCAGACGTTTTTGCCAGATTAGTTCAACCGATGTTAAAAATACGGGAGCCATCATGAGCAATATTTCGTCAAACATGAGTTTGCCAATACAAGGCGTGCTTGGCCCGCGTCCCGCCTTGCCTGTTGCGAGCAGTGTGCAGCCGGTGGCGCCCGCATTGGTCACTGCGGCCCAGCCCCAGCCTGCCGTTCAATCCAAACCCGGTGTAGAGCCCGCCAAGACGGAGCCAACGCCTGAACAACTGAAGCACGCCACCGAAGAGTTGCAGCGAAAAGTG
>CAJAFJ010000357.1 GCA_903938955.1 uncultured beta proteobacterium
AGCCTCGGTGTGCAGGATTTCGATCCTGAAGTACAAAAGGCGGTGCATCGTGTGCAATCGGTTGAAAAAGTCGCTTCATTGGTCATAGCGGCACGCCAACTCAGGTTTACCTCTGTCAATCTGGATCTGATGCTCGGTTTGCCGCGTCAAACGCCCGAGACGTTTGAGCAAACGCTGACTCAAGTCTGCGCCTTGCGCCCCGACAGCATCAGTTTGTATGTGTATGCGCATCAGTCAGAGCGGTTCAAGCCCCAGCGCAGGATCGCGGCTGATGAGTTGCCGGATGCTGCGGTCAGGGTGGCTATGCTGTCACGTTCGATAGCCGCCTTGACCGAAGCGGGCTATGTGCATTTGGGGATGAATCATTTCGTGCTTCCCACCGATGCGCTGGCCATTGCCAAACGGCAAGGGCGCCTGCATCGCCATTTACACGGCTACAGCACCCAACCCGACGGGGACCATATTGGTCTGGGGGTTTCTTCCATTGGGCGCATGGGCGCCACCTACAGCCAAAATTCGAAAAATCTGGAAGAGTATTTTGATCACCTGGATCAAGGGCTATTTCCTGTGGTGCGGGGCTTGGGTTTGTCACGCGATGACCTGGTGCGCCGTGCCGTCATCATGTCCCTGATGTGTCAGGGGGAGGTTTTGTTTGAGTCGATCGAACTGGCACACTTGGTGGTGTTCAAAAAATACTTTGCGGCTGAATTGGACGAACTCCAAACATTCGTGGAGCAAGGCCTGGTGACGTGCGATCACAGTGGTTTGCAGGTCACGAGCACGGGCCAGTGGTTTGTGAATACGGTGGCCAAGGTGTTTGATCGCTATGCGCAGGCAGACCGTCTGCGCGCCCGGTTTTCCGGGATCATTTAATATCACCGAATGCTAACTTCACTCGCTGCAACAGCACTTCTGATGGGTTTGGCGGGTGGACCGCACTGTATTGCCATGTGTGGCGCGGCCTGTGCCGGGATTGGTCAGGCTGCGGGCGAGCGAAAAACCTCGGCCATGTGGAGTTTTCAGGCCGGGCGAATCCTGGGTTATTCCGCCCTCGGCTCACTGGCCGCAGCCTCCATGCAGGGCTTGGGCTGGATGTCGGTTCAGACCGCTGCACTCAGACCGGTGTGGACCCTTTTTCATGTAGCGACGCTGGTGCTCGGCTTGTTGTTGATGTGGAACGCACAGCAACCTGTCTGGTTGGAACAAACGGGCCGCAAAATATGGCAGGGCGCACGCGCATTGGCCCAAGGGCGCGGCCGGGGCGCGCCCTTGGTGATTGGCGCGCTGTGGACTTTTTTGCCGTGCGGGCTGCTTTATTCGGCACTGCTGGTCGCCGCCTTGACCGGCAATGCGCTGGATGGCGCGCTGGTCATGGCCTTGTTTGCGGCGGGTACCAGCGTGTCCTTGATGGCTGGCCCCTGGCTCTGGCTGCGCTTTAGTGGCAAAGGGGCTGGCGATTGGGGCGTGCGGCTGGCGGGTTTGGCCTTGGTGGGCAGTTCCGCCTGGGCGATCTGGATGGCTTTTTTTAGCGAAGACGGCTTGTTTTGTGTGCCTTTATGACTCGGGTGGTCACTGTATCTGGTGAGACTTGACCCAGCTGCTGTCTCACAGATGGAGCGCTTGGGCCAATGATCACGAGTGTGCTGGCCACGAATCCCGACTTGACCCCCTGCACCTGCACCGTTGCGTGCAATCACCTCTGCGTCGTTCAGTCTGACGCAGCAGGCTGCTGGCTGGGATAATCCCCGCCATGCTGAGCCCCAAACCCATTCCCGCCGATTTCTGGAAAATGTCCGTTGCACCGATGATGGACTGTGGCGACTGAAATAAAAAAGCCCAATCAGATCAAGTACTTATCTGATTTGGCTTTTGGCCATGTTGCACTAATGTTGCACTTGCTCTATGGGTTGTCCCATCGTCCGTCAGTGCGAGGATTTATTCCTTCTGGACAAACCTGGCATAAAAAACCTCTATTCCGACAGTCGGCTGCTTCATCTAAGGCGTCTGAAATAGGCTTTGGAGGCGTATTCCACCACCAATCCGATTCACATATTCCGCAGCCAAGATCAATCCAAACTTGGAATAGCGCGGGCTTGTCAGCTTTATCATGCTGTACTGGAGCATGGGAATTTTTGATCATTCTCCAGCTCCTGCCAATTGCTTGGCTTCCTTGACAGCCGCTGCCCGACGGGTATCAAGGTACTCGGCCAGATCGGTCAGGTGAACGCCCTTAGCAGCCTTTTGTGAGCCCGCCTCGATGCGCAGCAGCGGAATCTTGATCTCACCGATTGCCACTTTACGAAAGAACTTATCCAGCGTCAGGTGGGGGAAGTAGTCCCGCACCACGGATGATGCGGGGATGACTGCCTGGGCGTTGTATTGCGCCATTAAAAGGAATGCGGTGTTCATGATCCAACCCTCCCTGCCAGCGCCTGGGCGGCCTTGTGCAACCGCGCATTGAACCAGCGGCGCAGTGCGTATGACCTGGCAATGCTGACGACCATGAAGACGAGGCCGATCTGGATGTTTTGGCCGAATGTGAAAGTGGCGCCGTAAAACGGGTAAACAACGAGCTGCACAGCCAAGTTGATGAAGTAGCCGATCAGCGTGTTGGCCCATGCTTCGATCAGGGATTGAAGGCGGCTTTGGGTCATTGAGGCCTCCGTTTTGACATGGGCGAATGTTCTTTGAAAGCCGAATTTGAATAATTTTCGAGACTTACTTCACCCATCAATGCAATTTGAATTGCCGTCGATTGCTCTGGCGTCATTTTTTTGACGCGCATACCATCGCCATAGACTTGAGCAAACATAGTCTCACCTGGCTTGATCGACATGATGTAAGGCTCCAGCAGTTCGCGCTGCTCGTCGGTCAAGTCGATGACGAAAGTTTCATTGAGATTAGTCATGCTTCCGCCCCCACTGTAAAAACCTGCCCTTTGGCTTTGCGGTCCAGAACTTCCAGCATGGCGTCGGTGATGGCCACTTGGCCAAGCTGGGTGATTTGTTGCTGGTGTGTGGCCAGCGCCTGGATCATGGCCAGACGGCCTTCACCGTCAAAGTTCCAGTGCTTGCCTTGTGCGGCGCGGCGGTCGGCGCGCACGATGGCCATTTGGGCCTCGATGGCATCGTCCAGATCGGACTGGCTGCAGTGCTTTTCGGCCAGCACCATGATGACGTTGCACATCGTGGCCAGCGCAGTGCGGTCTGCATCATTGGCAGCGCCTTCCTGGACGCTTTTGAAGGCGATCTGGGCGGGCAGCTCCACATTGTTTCGCATGGCCGTGTTCATGGGGTTGCGGGCGATGGCGCGAAATACGGGGTTGCGGGCCAGCAGCTGCACGGACTTGCCGCGGGCGGGGATGAAGGTTATGCGGCTCATGCTGTCACCAATACCGCACGGGCACCGCGTTCGTTGCAGGGGCTGACGTGGCCTTCTTGCTCCAGCATGTCCATCAGCTCCAAGGCTTTGCTGGTGCCCACTTTGAGGCCTTCTTTCAGCAAGCGGACGTTGGCCTTTTTCTCTTTCTGGATGAGGTCCAGCGCGGGTTGATACAGCGGGTCGTCAGTGGCTGGGAGGGGCGAGGGCGCCAGCACTTTAAATGTGCCATCAGGTTGACGCGCAACAATACCTTCTTCGCCCATGCGTTCGATCAGGCATGCGGCGTTGTTGTAGCCAATGCCCAGCACACGTTGCAGCCGTGAGATTGATGCAACGCGCTGGATCACCACCATGTTGGTGGCCGTAGCGTAGAGCGTTTCATTAATCTCCGAAGCGTCATGAAGGGCTTCAGGCCGCGCAGTCGCGGCCTGCTCGTTGCCCTGTGACGCGTCAGCGGCACCTGAATCGGTCTCCTGGCTTTGCATCGCGGCAGCGATTTCGGCTTGGGCTTCGGCGGCGGTCATCTTGCGCTTGCGCAGCGGGGCGGCGTTTGTATTTGCGCTTGCACTTTTCACCTGGCCACTGGCCCCCCCCGCGCTAGCGTTAGCTTGCGCAGCAGGGGCGTTAGGTGAAAGCGGTTTTTCGTCGTCGGTTCCGGCCTTGTTCAGGGCTTTTAACTCGGTTTTCAGGGTGCGGATTTTCTCAAGCGTGGCTTTTTGAACCTCGTTTTTGGCCGTGCTACGGATTTCGGTCGTGTTCACGTTGAGGTCACGCGACAGGGCATCAAACCGTGGGGTGGGCTCGATGGCGTTCTGGTAGTAGCTCTGGCTGCTTTCGGGCTCAATCATCAAAATCACCATGGCCCGGTACAGGTCGGGGCTGCCGCATGCCTGGATGTGCAGGCGCAGGGCTAATTCATCCGCTGAATAGTCATTCTCGATCGCCAGCTCAATGCCAAAGGCATGGGCCATGTCTTCGTTGAGAAACTCACCAATCATGCTGAGCAGGTAGGAACGTAGCAGGGTGTTTGAAATCAGCTCAGTCGCTTTGACAACGTGGCAGGCATGCACGGCAGTGACCAGCGCTGCAAAGATGGCTTTGCGGGCCACTTTGTCGGTGTCTTTTTCAATCTGGAGTTTGATGTGTTCAATCTCTTCTTCGATGTCGTTGGCCTCGCGCTTGTGGCCCTTGGGCAGTGAGGCTTTGACCAGGCCTTTGGCGATTAGCACCGTCTCGGCTTCTTCGGTGGGAACGCAGGCGGTGAGGGTCTTGGTCCACGGGTTTTCGATCAGCACTGGGGCCGGGCCGTCTTTGCCCAGCAGAATGCCCAGGCTGGCGGGCTGGGTGCCATCGGCCACGTCCTGGCGCTCTTGGTTCAGGGGGCTGTAGCCGTCAAAGGTGCCGTTCCACTTGTTGCAAATGGCCTCGGCTTCGTCGCCGGTGATCAGGCGCATGCCTTTGGTGGCGGCGGTGGCCAGCATGGCCTCGCGCTGGGCGGCGACTTTAGTGTCATAGCAGGGCGGGTCGGTGCAGATGTCTGTACTGGCAACATCGGCAAACATGTCGGGGTTGGCGCCGGTGCGCTTGGGGCAGGTGCGGCAAGCGCCGGCGCTGGTCAGGGTGGCATCGCCCAGCAAAAACGGGGCATCTTCCAGGCGCAGCATGACGTGGGTTTGCAGCCACTTGCCAAAGGTGCGGGTGCTGGGGGTCTCGCCCTGCCAGTCGGCGCGGGTGGCCTCGGTGAGGGCTTTGAGCTGGAGCTTGGTGTCGGGGATACGGGCAATGAGCAGGGCTCGGCTGGTGTCGATGGTGCCTGCACGCAGGTGCTCTTTGCACTCTTGGGTCAGGTCCAGCAGCTTGAGGCGGCCATACACGTAGGCGCGGCTTTTGCCGATTTTGGCGCCCACGTCTTCTTTGCTGATGCCGGTGGCGGCGCACAGGCTTTCGTACCCTTCGGCTTCTTCCAGTGCGCTCAGATCGTCGCGCTGCAAGTTTTCGATGATCTGGATTTCAAGCACCTGGTGGTCGGTGAGCTGGCGAATGAGGGCGGGGATGGTGGCGACACCGGCCAGCTTGCAGGCGCGGTAACGGCGCTCACCGGCCACCAGCTCGTGGGTGGGGCGCGGCTGCAGGCTGCCATTGGGGGCATAGATGGCAAAGGTTTCTTCCAGGCGGCTACCGGGCAGGGGGCGCACCAGCACCGGCTGGTGCACGCCGCTGGCTTTGATGCTGTCGGCCAGTTCAGCCAGCTTAATGGCGTCAAAGGTCTTGCGCGGGTTGGTGAGGCTGGGGACGATCAGGTCAACACGCAGGTGGGCAAAGTCGTCTGCGGTGTCGGCAATGGCTTCGCCGGATTGGGTTGAATATTCGGTCATGCTGTTGCTCCGGTAGTGATGGGTTTGCCGCACAGGGTGGTGACGCGGCCGTCGCGGTAGTGCAGACGCTCGCCGGGGCGGCTGGGGTGGCCGAGGGCGTTGTCTGCACCGTTGCGCATGGACTGCACGGCGCCATCGCGGGTGGTGCTGTACGAGCCTTTGGTGTTGCTGTTGCAAATCTTGCCGACGATGGGCGGCACGAAGGGCAAGGGGGATTTTTTGCGGGCGGTCATGATTAATATTCCTCGGTGCCGCGCGCGATGCTTGAAACGTCATCAGCATCGATGTCAATGACCAGTGCAGTGCGCCCCACGTACATGGCCATCAGCAAGCCGTCGAATTGGCTGATGACATTGGGCAGACTCTTGGGGGTAAGGTCTTTTCCGTTCATTCTCATGGCATAGACTTCTCCTTCTTTGTTGAGATCTATGCTGAAGTCAGAGCCATATTTACTGGTACCGGACACTTCTCTATCAAAAGACAGATGGGCATATCCATAACTTGATATCTCAAGCTCTGCAAAAAAGGACTCGTGCTTTTCTTTACGTAGCCCTTCTCGAACCACCATCATGAACTCTGAGAGCGCAATGGTGCTTGGCACATCGGGCACTACGTAGTCGATGGCTTTGCGCATGGCAGTCTGGATCGTGGCGTTGTTGGCCGTGTGCACCGCATTGGTCAGAGACGCGTTTAAAACCTGCTGAAACTTGGCGGTGTCTTCAATACTCAAACCATGCGGCAGGGCATCGGCCAGTTGCTTTTTCAGGGTGTCGCTGAACGCGCTTCGGTAGCTGGTGGCATCGTCAATGGCACGCTTGAGTGCTTCCATGATGGCTTTGTCAACCAAGGGCTGAATGCGCTCTGTGGACACGGCTGCTGTGATGATGCTGGCGAGGTCAAGGTCAATATTGATGTTCATGATTTTTGGTGGTGGTTACTGGTGGCAGGCTTAGGGTTTTGAGGTGATGGCTTCGCGGGCTTCTTTGAACGCGAACTTGAAGGCGTGGGCGGCATCGCTGCCGAAGGGGTAGGGGCAGGCGGCATTGATGTCGCTGTGCTGCTTTGCGGCGGCTTCGGCCTCGCGTTTGATGGTCTCTAGACTGATGACGGAATGCATGGGGTGACCTGTTGAAAATGTGTGGACGAGCCGGGCGTGGGTCACGGGCGGCACGGGGGTGGAGCGCTTGGGGCGCGTGGTGCCAGTTCAATGCGCTCGGCATAGGCAAAAATGAGGGCGGTGTTTTTGACGCCGCGCATGAATACACGCAGGCCGTGCCAAGTGACGCGCAGGGGTTGGCCGGGCTGCAGGGTGGCTTGGTGGACGGCCCAAAACAGCTTGGCTTGCAGACCGGTGAAGGTCAGGCACCAGGGCTCTACCTGGTGCGGGCCAATGCGGTCAACGGCCATCAGGGTCAGTACAAAGCTGCCATCGGCGGCCGTGCTGACCACGGGCGCGGCTTTGCTGAGGTAGAGAATGCCGGTGCCTTGCATCACAGCGGCCACCTGACCCAGCCCAGCTTGACTATGATGGCGGCTGCACCGCAAGCGCTGCCAACGGTCAGCCAGAACACACACAGTTCCAGCCTGCTCAGCGGAATGTGGTCGTCAGGCTCAGGCTCGGCAAACCAGACGTTACCGGCCTGTGCGGGGATGGCGGCGGCATTGCGCAGCCAGTCTGATTTAGCCGCGGATTCGTAGGCCTTCTCACAGTCGCAGTCTTTGCCGGGGCAGACTCCGATTTCATGGCACTGGCGGGCGCGGGTCGTTTTGATGGGCGCCACCTTGGCGGCATTGGCGCGCACTGGGCAGTCGCGACCCTGGTTGCAGCCGTAGGGGGCGTGTTGATCGCAGCAGTTCATTGTGTGGCCTTTGCCAAGACAACCGATTTACGCTCGTAAACGGCCTTGGCACGCAGCTCATGCATACGCAGCAGTTGGGCGGTCTGGATGGCGTCTTGCTTGCTGGCGGCCGTGGCCTGCATGGCCTCGATGTCGGTAGGGCCGTCAAGCAGGTAGGCGGTGGAGAGCACCAGGGCGATGATGCTGGCCAGCACGATGTTGAGCAGGCGCTGGGGGCTCATGATTTCACCTTGACAAGCACGCCGAAGTCGTCTTGCACCATGTTCGGCAGTTGGCATGACCAGACCCGGCCCTGTGTGTCGGTGTGGCTTTCGCGGCCATACCAGTATTGCTGGGGGAGATGTTGGTAGCCTTCAAAGCTGCGCTGCATGCGGAATTCGCTCATGCCGTCAGCACTGCGCACCTCATAACTGCAGGCGCAACCTAAGTCACTGAATTTGAGCCGTGTCGTTGGCTTAGGCGTGAGCACAATGCCTTCGGGCTGGCTTTGTTGCTCGACAAATGCGGCATGCACCGCCTGGCTAACGAACTTGGCGAAGGCGGTGCTGGTTAACGCCTTTTTGCAGGCGGCTTGCAGGTCGGCCTGCTGGGTTGGGGTTGTATGCACTTTTCACTCCTTGACAAACAGCGGCTGGTTGGTCAGGTGCAAGGCGCCGGGGGTGATGGCATCGCGGTTGCACCATCCGTCCACAATGGATATGCAGCCAAAGTGAGCCATCATTTGCTCGGCCAGCGTTGTTTTGCCTGATGCAGCGGGCAGGCCGACAATGACTGTTTTTATAAAGGAGCTGTAATGTCGTTCGAGATCCGCCACATCTTTTTGATCTATTGCCTGCAACGGCAGGCTGACGGCAGCTACGTCGTCCTGAATGGGCGCGATCAGCCCTTGGGCTCGTATAGCGCCAGCCACATCAAAGGTGAAGAACTTGTCAAAGGCTTCAAGTTCAAACGCACCCTCTCGGCCAAGCAGATTGCTGCTCTCAGCTTTGATGGCAATACCTCGCCCGAGCGTATATACCTCTACAACGATGGGTGTATTCCCACCGACTCGCCAAGCGCCTGGGCCGCCTATGCTGCCCGACTGGAGCGTCTGGCTGGGTACAAGATTGACATCTGATACAGCAAGTGCCGACTCTTCCCACCATTGCGACACGGCCCGGCCATCGGCGCTTTTGTAGCGCATTTGGTAGGTGTTCTCGGTGGCGGCGTATTGAGCGCGGCCGGTGACTTCGCCGGTTTCTGCGCTGACTTGAATTTGAACCTGCTGGCCCAGTTTGAATTTGAACTTCGACATCTTTCACTCCTTGCCCGCTGGAAATTGCGGGGTTAAGTGAATTCTACACTTGTAGATTTAAATAGTCTACAAGTGTAGAAATATTTGTATTGATTCAGTCGTATGTCATTGAGCCTGGCCAAAGGGTCAAAAACGACATGCGAAAAAAAACCTGCCAAAGCAGGTTGTTTTTGGTTGCAGCGAATCAGGCTGGCTTTTTCCGTGATTTTGCTTTTGGCTGCATTGCTGCAGGTGCAGGGTTGACCACTGCTGCATCCACAATATTGGGACTCTCGATTCCTGGTGGCGCCAGGGTCAAGCTCATGCCCTCCACCCCCATAAATGCACCGGGTGCCGGTAGCGAGCCTTCTGGTCCAGGCACTGTACCTACACCTATGCGAAAACTTATACCCAGTTCGTACCGCCCCTCATGAATTTGATGGTGTTGAATAAGAATTGCCGCCACTTCTGCCAGAGTAAGTAGGCGGTTTTGATTTTCAGTGGTGTGTTGGGCGTGGGGCATTTTGGTTAAAAAATTGAGGTTGTCCTGTGGCTACAGCGCTCGACCATGCAGCGTTTTCTAACTTTACCGTGACCTCGTGCGCATGGGTGTGGTGGTGATTTTGTACAGCTGAGTCCTTGGCAAGATACGCGTCAACAGCATCTGCCATGACGGCATTAAGTGACTTTTCTTGTTGCAGTGCTTTGACCGTCAGTGCCTTGTGTTGCTCGGGGAGGATGCGGACATTAAATTGCCCGCTGAGTGCTTTTTCTGGCTTCTTTCCAATGGCATCACATGTTTCGAGGTAGTCGTCAACAGCGGCCACAAACTCTGCTTTGAGTTGGGCGACGCTCTCTGCCTCGAATGTCACCAGATCATTGATAAACAGAATCTTGCCGTGCAGTACATCGTCGGAAAGTGATGTTTCAATTGACCCGTTATAGCCCTTGTGGCTGAGTAGTTCCATGATTTCCCTATTAAATTCGTCCGTGCAATTTCAGGTGGTCAACAACCTGGCGAATAGCATATTGCTTGACTTCGGGTTGTGGGTGTGGCTCATGCAAACTGATTACTTCTTGGGTGCCTGGAAATATAAATTTTCTTCGTGACCCCTTGTTTGAAAGCAGTGTGTAGCCAAGGTCTTCAAGGGCCCCAACCAGATCGCTCCACTTGATATTTACTGGAGTAGGTGTGGCTGCAAGCCGTAGAAGCGTTTTAGCGTGTTTCGACATGCATCTTAGCCAAAAATATAAAAGTATTGTAACTATTTTCTAGTTACACCGTGTTGCGAGCTGTTAACTTGCCTTATGCAAACGCTTCCATCATTCGTTTTTCTGAGATGATTTCGATCGCATGGCCTTTCTCTTGCAGCTCTACGGCACGTTGAATTTTTCGGCCAAAACTGGTGTGCGCCCAGTCTGGCGCTACACGGGTGCCAATCACCAGTATGTCTACTTTCTTGCTCACATTGTCTGCACACATGGCGCCTACTTTTAGCACCAGCCGCTCGCAGGCAGCGCGCGTTCCGTACAAAAATTCGCCTGTAAAGCAGACCATGGCGTTGCTGAAGTCGATGGATACGCAGTCCTCAATGGGCAGGCTGGTGACCTCAGGGCTAACTGATCCGGTAATGCTGAAGTCTGTAGAGGCAAGACTGGTCAGAATCTTTAGTAAATGCTCTCTCTCGGCCTCGGTAACGATGCCATCTTCCATAACATCAGCCACTGCGCGAGCGATCACTGAGCCGGGGAAGTCTGCAGTCGCCTCGGGGTGGCTGGCCAGCCAGGTGCTCAGCATGTTGACCTCAAGGTCGTTGAGTGCGCCATCGGCCACCATGCCAGTCACAATACCCATCAGGTGCTCGATGGCCCGGTTAGTGTGGTGTTTGGCTGTGCATACAGCGGTTGCCATATCTGGGTTTGGTTTCAAAATACATCCTCCCTGTTGTAAATTAATTATTCGCGTTCCAAGCGACTATGACCCGGCTGTTTTTATAAGACTGAAAACAATAAACTGACTCGCCAAAAATATCACGCTGTCTTTGCAGCATTGGTTCTGTTTGGCAACATTTTCTCGGGCGTTTCGTGTTTTTCTGGATCGCCACGTGCATTGACGATGATCAGCACGCTGTTTTCGATGTGGTCCTGCTCTTCTTGGGTCAGCATGGCATAGGCCTTGACGCTGACCCTTTTGAATGGCCAGTGGTAGGCCGCAAAGTTTGAGTTTTCAACCAGTGAAACGACATTCTCATTATTTTCTGCGTAGGCAAACTGTTTTTCAGGTTCCTTTATTGGTGGTGTGAGTGGATGGTCGATTGCTTCATCTTCGAGCTGCTCCAAGGTTAGACCAATCGCTTTTGCAAGCGGTGAAAAAAACTTTGAGCGGCTGCTATCACGATTCTCAAGCGCAGAGATCGTCCCAACGTCTACGTCCGAAGCGTCAGAGAGTTGCTGGAGTGTCCATTTCAGCTTTTCTCTGTAGTGTTTGATTTGTTTACCTGTTGCCATTTTCTGCAAGATTAAACAGTTGTAGAAAATCAGGCAAATACACTTGTAGATTTGTATTTTCTACAAGTGTAGAATTCAGCACATGAATCCAATTAAAGATGCAATTATTCTGGCCGGAAGTGTCACTGAGTTCGCTAGAACTCTGGGGGTAACACCACAGGCGGTGTGCTTTTGGCGTGACAGTAAACGCCAGATTCCAGCAGACAAATGCCCAATTATTGAGCGGGTAACTGTTGGGGCTGTTACTTGCGAGATGCTTCGCCCCGATGTTGATTGGGCGTACATCCGCGATACGGCCAAGAACCCTGCTACCCCCACCAACCCAGTGCAAACCGCTGCTGCAACCGTAGTGCAGGGGGCTTGAGTCATGAATCAACTTTTGTGGGTTCTTGCTGTTGTTGGCGCTATCAACACATTTGCGGTGTTTTCCATCCTCTTTTTGAGGATGGAGCTTCCAGCGTACACAAATACATCGCGTTTTATTGATGGAATTTACACGCTCGTTTTGATGATTTGGGCTATTTGTCTTCTTGCGCGTCAAGGTGGGTAAGAAGATGTTTCTTAGTGCACCTGACCGCCGCCATCTGGTGGTGCGGACGTTTCCAGTGTCCCAAGTGATGCCTGCAGGCGCTCTATCACGTACTGAGCTTGAACTGGTGTCATCCCGTAAGTTCTCCCTGTCTGGGCGTCTTCCGGTGTGTCCATCAGTGTCGAAACAAAGTCCAGCCGCATGACAACGATCCCCATTCTTGGCACTGGCCCTATGGCTATTTCTACTACTGGAAATAGTGGTGTGTTTTGTTCTTCTTTCATGGGTGTCCCTTTTGGTGGTCTGTGTTGTGTGAGATCTGCATTGTCTGCTGCCTGGGGCGCCCACCCTTTTCCCACCCACCGCCATCAAGTCCGATTGGCTCGTTCTCGTGATTGCACTCTCCCCATCACTTTCACCGCACGCGGGCAGGTGTGCGGTGGGTTGGTCGTCGGGGCGGTGGGTGGTTTTTCTATTTTTGGAGCTGCACATGGCTGACGACAACAAGCACCAAAAGACGATCGCGGTGCGGTTGACTGACCGCGAATTGCTCGCCGCCATGCGCGAGTGCATGCGTCTTGATAAAAAACCTGCTGAGCTCATTCGTTATGCCTTCCGTATGTACCTGTTTGGAATTATGGGGATGGACAAGGATGGCCACAACGAAAACAGCAGCGACTAATAGGCACTACGAATGATGTCAACCAAAATTTCCCCTCTTGAGAATTCGCAACGTCGTGCGGTCGGTCGTCCGGCTGGCGAGGTGTATTTGGCGTTGTTGAAGGCAGCGCAGGCCATCAAGGCTGAGCGGGCTGCTACGGGTGAGGGCGCCACGCTTCGTGAGATTGCGCTGCGCTCTTGCGTCGGTTATGCGGTGGCTCGCCAAAAGGTGGCTGCACTCAAACGTCATGGGCACTTGACCATTACTGGTGTGCGCCGTGTGGCGTACCGTAACCGGCCTGTGGCTGTTTATAAACCAGTTGAGTCGTCTTCTCCGGTGGTAAATATGGGCTGGATTGGGTTGGATATGTGTTTGGCGGCTTGGGGTAAATGATGACAAACGAACGTGCGCCTTTGCCCCCCATTAATTTCACAGCACTGGCTGAGGCCTTGCTGGCCCGTGCGGCCCAACTGGTGGCCGAGTGGCTGCCTGGTGGTGCTGTGCGTGGGCATGAGTATGTGTGCGGCTCGCTGTCAGGTGGGGCGGGCACGAGTTGCTCGGTGAACCTGGTGACGGGTAAGTGGGCTGATTTTGCGTCTGGCGAGTGTGGTGGTGATTTGCTGGGTTTGTATGCCGGCATCAATGACTTGAGCATGGGCAAGGCAGCGCTGCAGCTGGCCCGTGAAGAGGGCCTGGAAGATGTGGCGGGTGTGCAGCATGCCCGTGCCGATGCGGCCCCGGTGGTGAAGCCAGTGCGGGTTGCGCCGGTGGCAGTGGCTGCGGTGCGGCCTACTGAAGAGGGTTGGCAGACGGTGGTGCCGGTGCCTGAGTATGCGGGAGCGGCTACGTTCAGCCACCAGCACCGGACGCTTAAGGATATTGAGCACACGGCCACGTATGTGATGGACGGGGCCTTGATGGGCTATGTGGTGCGGTTTCGCACGTCTGACGGTGGCAAGGAAACGCTGCCATACACGTTTTGCAAGAGCGCCAAAGATGGTGGCAGCCGCTGGCACTGGAAGCAATGGGATGAACCCCGGCCTTTGTATTTTCCGGGGGGTGAGTCGCCCATTAGCATGGCTGAGCGTGTAAAGGCTTTCCCCACTGTCATTCTGGTGGAGGGCGAAAAGAAGGCTGGCATCTTGCAGGACTTGCTGACCGCCCATGCGCCGGGCGTCTACCTGGTGGCCAGTTGGTCGGGTGGCTGCAAGGCTTGGAAGAAGGCTGACTGGCACTGGCTGGCGGGCTACACGGTGTTGTTGTGGCCTGACTGTGATGCCAAGCGTGAGCCGTTGACCAAGAAAGAGCGTGATTCCATGTTTGCGCAGGTGGCCCAGCAGTTGGCGCAAATCGGCGGGACTATTACTGACAATGACCGTGAGTGTGCGGGTAAGGCTGCGTGTGATTTGTTCGCCGGGACCAAGCCGCTGCTGGCTGCACATAAACAGCCGGGCATGGCCGCCATGCTGGGCATTGGTGCGCTGCTGCGTGCTGACCATGGTTGTGCGGTGTCGTTGCTGCCGATCCCTGAGCCTTTGGAGGTCGTTGACGGTTGGGACTGCGCTGACGCCATCACGGTCAATGGTTGGACGGCTGAGCGGGTGTTGCAGCTGTTTGCAGGCGCGTTTGCGCTGCCGGCTGCTGACCTGGTTGCCGCCACTGGCGCAGGTGCTGAAAAAAAATCGATGGCCTCGGTGACACCTGGGGACGGTGATATTGATGCCTGCGGTTTTGTGATGATCGGCGGGCACAGCATCCCCGATTGGCTTGCGCCGTATTACAGCAAGGAAAAGAAGTGCTGGTTTGCTTCGCGCAAGTTGGTCATTTTGATTTTGGAGAATGACCCCGCGTTGGAGCCGGTGCTGGCCTACAACGAGCTGAGCAACAACGTGCAAAGCCGGGCTCTGTGGCCGTGGCCGCACGCGCAGATCGGCGATGTGACGGACGCGGTAGACCTGATGTTGGGCAAGTACCTGACGAACACTTACGGCCTGCCCAGCATCGCCCGGGCGGCTTTGATGGAGGCGATCCAGACGGTGGCGCATACCCGGCGCTTTCATCCGATTCGGGAAATGTTGCAGGGCTTGGTGTGGGACAAGAAACCGCGCCTGGACAAGTGGCTGTGTCACATCTTGGGCGAGTCGCCTGATTCGCTGAGCCCGGCCATGCTTGAGTACTACCGCATTGTGGGCCGCTGCTGGCTGCTGGGTATGGTCAACCGGGTGATGAACCCCGGCTGCAAGTTTGATTACTGCCCAGTGCTGGAAGGTGTGGGCGGTTTGCGCAAGTCGACCATGGTGGAGATTTTGGGCGGCTCCAAGTTTTACAGCGACACGCCGTTTGAGGTGGGTCGTGGCAAGGAGGCGCAAGAGCAGGTGCAGGGCTTGTGGGTGTATGAGATTGCCGAGATGACGCACTTCAGCAAGTCGGACATTGGTGCGATCAAGGCGTTTATTTCGTCGAAAGTTGATCGTTACCGGGTGGCCTATGGGGCGACGGTGGGCAGCTTTGCGCGGCAATGCATTCTGGTCGGCACGACCAATGAAAACACGTATTTGCGTGACCGCACGGGTAACCGGCGCTTTTGGCCGATACCGGTCAAGCATGTGATCAACACCGAGTGGCTCACGAAGTACCGCGATCAGCTGTTGGCTGAGGCCTTCGCGCTGTATGGCGAGGGGGTGGCTTTCACACCCACGCAGGATGAAGAAAAGCGCTTGTTTGCACCGATGCAGGAATCTCGCCTGGTGGAGACCGCGGTGGTGTCTGAGCTGTTGAGCGTGTTGACTCGTTCGCCCACGGCGTCGGGCATTCAGTCGGTGGTGAATGAGCTGGCCAACTTTGTGACCATCGCGCAATTGGCGCTGGCCTTGGGTGTGGATGCGGCCAAGTCAACCCCGGCGCTTGAGGCGCAGATTCGCGGCTGGCTGGATCACGAGGGCTGGATTCGCACAAAAAAGATGGTCAACAGTGTGCGAGCCTGGGGCTATGTGCGCCCAGCCAAGTGGCCTCCAGTTGAGGCCGATGATGATATGACGGCGGCGCCTGCGAAGGCCGCGCCTGATACGACTGAGCCGGGCGACGACGAACCGTTCTGATCGCTTCAATTTCATGTCAGTTTTAAACACAAGGGCGATGACTATCCCCTGTGACCCGAAGACGGTCACTGGGGAAGAAACGCGCCGTGTTGCAAGCACTACCAGACGCAAGATCGGCAGTAGTGCGCCCGAAGGGCTGGGAGGTGCGCTGCGCCCCCATTGCGGCGCGGTTGCGGGGATGTCATCGCATGCGCCCTTGACCTAAATGTGTCCAAGTGTCCAAGGTGGCCGGGGGTTTGTATAGAGCCCACCAGCAGCCCTAATTCCCAGTTGGCTGGGGTTGAAGCTGCTGCATTGCCCCTTGG
>CAJAFJ010000358.1 GCA_903938955.1 uncultured beta proteobacterium
ATGCCCCCAAGGGCACGCCGGAGCCGGTACTCAAGCAACTCAATGACGCCTTGAAGCGTGCGCTGAAAGACGCTGTCTTCATCAAAAAGCAGGAAGCGCTGGGCGCCATGGTGGTGACCGATGGCCGTATGGAGCCTGCGGGGCACAAGGCGTTTGTTGCCGGAGAAATCGCCAAGCTCAACCCCCTGATTGAAGCCGCCGGCAAGTTCTCGGACTGATGCGCGTGCTACACGCCCCAGACCACCTCATGCCCGGCTTTGTGGCTGCGGCGCAGCATGTCGATGAAGGGCAGGGCGCGTTGGCGCAGGCTGATGCCGTCAAACTGCGGCACCGGTGCGTGCTGCGCCAGGGCCTCGGCCACCGCCGCTTTGCGCTCGGCGTCTTCCTGGCTCATGGCCGTTTCCAGCGCGGCGATGGCCGCCAGCATGTGCTCGGGCAGGAGGATGCCCTTGTCGCCGCTGCCGGGCTGGGTGTCTTTGCCAATGATCTCCAGAACGCGCCGTCCGTTGGCTTGCAGCATGATGACGTCACCCGTGGATTTGGATTTGAATTTATAAAGCATAGACGCGAATCGTAAGCTTATTCACCATGCCTTTTTATCGATTGCTGCGGGTACTGATCTGTCTGGCGCTCATCCCCGGGTTGAGCGCTTGCGCCGATGCGCGCTATTACCTGCAGTCGGTCGGCGGGCATTGGCAGATGTTGCAGGCGGCCCGGCCCATCGACCAGTGGCTGGACAATGCGCAGACCGACCCGGCCCTCAAGCAACGCCTGGCACTGGCCCGGCACATGCGCGACTTTGCCGTGACCGAACTGCACCTGCCCGACAACGCCAGCTACCACCGCTACGCCGATGTGCAGCGCAAAGCCGTGGTGTGGAACGTGGTGGCTGCGCCGGAGTTCTCGCTCACGCTCAAGACCTGGTGTTTTCCTGTGGCGGGCTGCGTGGGTTACCGCGGTTATTTCAAAGAGGCTGATGCGCTGGAGGAGGCGCAAGCGTTAACAGCGCAAGGCCTGGAGGTCAGCGTCTACGGCGTGCCCGCGTACTCGACACTGGGCTGGCTGAACTGGGCCGGTGGCGATCCCTTGCTCAACACCTTCATCCATTACCCGGAGGGTGAGTTGGCGCGCATGATTTTTCATGAGCTGGCGCATCAGGTCGTGTACGTGCCGGACGACACCATGTTCAACGAATCGTTTGCCACGGCGGTGGAGCGCTTGGGCAGCGAACGCTGGTTGTCCCTGAACGGCTCGCAGGAGGCGCAAAAAGAGTACCGGGCGCTGGAGGGGCGACGCCAGCAATTTCGGGCTTTGCTGCGCAGCACGCGCGCCCGCCTCAGTGAAATCTATGCGCAAAACCAGCCGCCTGATGCGGCGCAAGCCACCCCATCAGCGATGAAAGTCAAGGCCATGCAGGATTTCCGGGCGAGTTACGCGCAGCTTAAAGTCGGTTGGGGCGGCTTCAGCGGCTACGACGCCTGGGTGGCCCGGGCCAACAACGCCGCCTTCGGTGCGCAGGCCGCGTATGACGAATGGGTGCCCGCTTTTGAGGCCTTGTTTGCGCAACAAGGCCAGAATTGGCCGAGGTTTTATGCGGCGGTCACGCGGCTGTCCCAGTTGCCCGTGGCAGAACGCCAGCGGGCCTTGAATCACCTGATCAACTTGTCTCAGGACTAACAACGGAGGAGTAACGTGGCTGATCTTTATATCTTGCGCGAACACCAGCTTGGGTTTTCTGCCGCCCGAAAAATCGCCTTCAAATGGGCCGAGCATGCCGAGCAGGAGTTCGGCATGAGTTGCACCTATGAAGAAGGCAAAACGACGGATGAAGTCAGTTTTACCCGCTCCGGCGTCAACGGCACACTGCACGTCACGCATGAGAAATTTGAACTCAACGCCAAGCTGGGTTTTCTGCTGGGCGCGTTCAAGGACAGTATTGAGCGCGAAATCGTTAAAAATCTCGACGATCTGCTCGCGGCTCCGCCCAAGGCCAAACCGCGCGCGGGCAAGCCCAAATAAGCGTCAGCTCAGCGACGCCACCAGGTCCACGTACTGCTGCATGGCTGCGTCGCTGGTGGAGCCTTTGAGTGCGTTCCAGGCATCCCACTTGGCGCGCGCCACCATGTCGCTGAAACCGGGTTTTTTCTCGGTGTTGTCGCCCAGGCTGCCCTGTTTGTACAGCGCGTACAGCTTGAGCAGGGTGGCGTTGTCGGGGCGCTCACTCAGGTTTTTGGAGTCGGCCACAGCGGCTTCGAATTGGGCTTTGAGTTCAGACATGGTGACTTTCAAGGTTGTGCAAAATGAGGCATGCCCCGACGCAAAGGGGGGATTGCGCAATATCTTACGGGGCCTTTTGACGCCAGAATAGGAGCGTTCGCAAAGAACTGGTTTCGCAAGCTTCACGGTTGACTTTTGGAGTGCTCATGGTGACCCGTCTCCGCGCTAAAAAACGGCCTCCCTCTTACGCTGAAGAGCGCATGAGCAAGGTCGACACCGCCTGGTTGCGCATGGACTCGCCGTCCAACCTGATGATGATTTTGGGCGTGTGGATCATCAAGCCGGGCGTCAGTTACCCGGCCGTACGCCAGCGCATTGAAGAGCGATTTCTCAAATATCCCCGCTTCTCGCAGTGTGTGGTGCAGGATGTGACCGGCGCCAAATGGGTCACCGACCCGGATTTTGATATCGCGCACCACGTCGTCATCGAGACGCTGCCCAAGACCCCCAAAGCCCGCGAGCAGCAAGCCTTGCAGGACCGGCTGGCCGAACTCGCCATGCAGCCGCTGGACCGGAATCACCCACTGTGGCAGTTTCATTTGGTCGAACATTACCAGGGCGGCTCGGCCTTGCTGGCGCGTTTTCACCATTGCATTGCGGACGGCATCGCCCTGATTGCCGTGACCCACTCGATGGTGGACGGCGGCACGGCGCCACCCCCAGCCCGCGTGGATGCCTCGGCGCGGGAAGGCCGGGATGCGGTTGAAGAATGGCTCTCGAACACCGTGATTCGACCGCTGACCGGCATGGCCGTGCGCGCGTTGGACGAAGCCGGTAACCAGGCCGTCAATGTGCTGGACCTGCTGGTCGCGCCGAAAAAAGGCATGAGCACGCTGTTGGACAAAGGTCTGGCAGGCTCCGTGCAGCTAGCCAAACTGGCCTACCAACTGCTGAGCGACGGTGCTGCGCTGGCCTTGATGTCGGATGACTCGCCCACCCGGCTCAAAGGCACGCCCGGCACCCGCAAGCGCGTGGCGTGGTGCCAGCCGATTCCGCTGGACGAGGTCAAGGCTGTTGGCCGGGCGCTGAATTGTTCGCTCAACGATGTGCTGCTGAGCTGTGTGGCGGGTGCCCTTGGCGGCTACCTCAGGTCGTTGGGAGATGCGATTGAAGGCCAGGAAATTCGCGCCATGGTGCCGGTCAACCTGCGGCCGCTGGACGAAGCCTACCAATTGGGCAACCGCTTTGGCCTGGCGCCGGTGGTGTTGCCGATTGGCATGGAAAACCCGCTGGAGCGCGTGTACGAGGTGCATCGCCGCATGCAGGCCATGAAGGGCAGCACGCAGCCGCTATTGACTTATGGTTTGCTGGCGCTGGCGGGGCTGTTGAACCCCTCAGGGCAAGACGCCATGCTGAGCCTGTTTTCCAAAAAAACCACGGCCGTGATGACCAATGTGCCCGGGCCGCGCGAGAAGCTCAAGTTGTGCGGTGCCACGCTGGAGCAAACCCTGGTGTGGGTGCCGCAATCCGGCACGGTGGGCTTGGGGGTTTCTATTTTGAGTTACGGCGGCGGTGTGCAGTTTGGCGTGATCAGTGACGCCACGCTGTGTCCCGATCCGCAAAAAATTATTGACCGGTTTGAGCCGGAGTTTGCCAAGCTGACCCTGCTCACCCTGATGTTGCCGTGGGGCGAGTAATCAGTCCTGCAGCTCGACCTTGGCCATTTCCACGTCCAGGCGCTCCGTGGCGTCCATGGGCTTGGCGTCGGCGGCTTGTTGGTAGAGCTTGGTGGCTGCTTCCATCATCTTGTCGCCTTCCAGCATCACCATGGCGTTGGCGTATTCGATCATGCCAATAGCGGAGTAAAAGTTGAGTTTGAGCGCTTCTTGTAGCAGCGCCAGGCCGGTGTCTTTCTTGGCTCCGTAGGTCATGCCGCCAATCAGCGAGCCCACTTTGTCGATCACTTCGGCGTGAAACGCACCCAGCGCAATGTGCGCGTCGGCGTGGTTGGGTTGCAGCTTGATGACATTTTCAAGCGAGCCTTTGACCTTGGTGCCCAAGCCTTGGGCCAGCGCTTTGGCAACGCTGATGCCCTGGCTGTAGCGGCCCAGGGCGTAGGCTTGCCAGTAATGGGCGTTGACGTTTTGCGGGTTTTTTTCGACCTGGGCTTCGGCCCGGCGCACCACTTCCATGTACAGGTCCAGCCGGTTTTTTTCCTGTTTTTCCAGGTAAGTGGCGTAAATGCAGGCCGCCTTGTTGGCCACCGTCAGGCCATCGCCGCCAATGGTGACGCCCATGTCCGCGGCTTTTTTGAATTCGCCGCTGTGAAACAGAGCCCAGGCCTCCAGCACTTGCGGGTCGAGTGGCAGGGGTTCGGCGTCGCCCGCGTGCAGGCGGGCCCAGTTTTGTTTGACGCTCTCCGCGTCAAACCGGTAATCACCCAGGTAAGGGAATGCAGTCCAATTGGCCATTTTTTTCTAACTCCTGTGGCCGTTGCTCGGCTTATTATTTATCGGCGTTATTGTAGGCGGCGACCAATTTCAGCAGATGAGCGCGCTGCCCTTGTTCCAGATACGGCATCAGCACGTTCAGCACATGCTGTGCGCCGCGCATCAGGGCTTGTTGCGCATTTTCGGGCTCCAGTGCGCGCCGTGGGTCGCGCAC